>JBAXMF010000284.1:0-3880 GCA_037134435.1 Methanomicrobiales archaeon
AAGTCCCTGCAGGGCACTATTGTTGAAAACCTGGGTGAAGAGGAGCAGTCAGGTATCGTCGATATGATTGGTGCCGGAAAACCAATCACCGGGCAGAGGTACCCCCCGACCCGTGCGGATTGGAACATCGCGGTTGCCACCATCTTCATCGATTTCATCCTCGTTTTCCCGGTTGTGCTCCCCTATATCCTCATCGATAATGTCAGGTGGGCGGTATTTGCATCTCATACGATTGCAGTTATACTCATCGCGGGTGTCGCGGTTGTCTGGGCCAGGAATCTCCGTCTCAATACAAAAAAAGCGGGGATTATCATCGGCCTGCTATCATTTGCCGCAATATACTTCACATATATGATTGGATGGTAACCACTGAGCTACTCCCACGTCCACCCGAAAATAAATCCTGCCCGGGACGAATGTGAGTCACAACACCTGTCAGTAGAGCTCAATCGATGATTTCCCGCCGGAATATTTCCCGGTTATCAATGAGCAGCCGGAAATGCAGGCTGGTGCTGGCTTAATGCAATAATTTCTGCGGCATTTTTCAACAGGCCGGCCAGATATTCGTTTGCCCATGCTTCGCTCTCATATTCCAGGAACGGACGGTACGATCCCTGCAAGGCGGCCCCCTCCCGATCAAACCTGAGCAGACCTATAGGAGAACCTCCGGTGTTTATCAGCGCATTCAGTTTTTCAAGCGGGCGGGGTGTCGTACTGAAAACAAATTGCGTATCATTTTCAAACCCGATCACAATTGCCACCACCCGGGCGCCTTTTGCTTCATCGTACATCTCGTTGACCAGATCGGAAGTTTTTCTCATGGGATACATCAATGGAATTACTTCCGCACCACATAAATTATTTGTTCCTGTTCAGGACCATTTAACAAAGGGGGATGCTCCCCGCTAATGGTAACTACAATCAGGAAGATTAATCATCTCGTCAGCCGATTTCAGATTTGTCTCATGTGAAAAAAGATCCCGGGTCAGGGGGGTCATATTGATTTTGGTTTCCGGAATTACCTACCGTTCACTATTGATCATATTGCTATTGTTTCTGTTCATAGTGCCCGTATTCGCAAATAACCTGTACAGGGAAAACGCATCAGTACTCGTCTGGCAGGGAAGTTATATCCGGATTGATCCTGTCGGTACCCGGCAGTCCGGTGAAAAGATAACTATCACGGCAACGACCGACCTTCCCGTGGGCAGTCCGGTGCTCTTCGAGGTTCTTTTCACGCCAGTTTCACCGGCCAAAAAAAGCCAGGTTGGGGCGTTCAGCGGTGCAACGGGGACCGCTACCGTTTATTCCGGGCGGGATAGTAACCACAACCTGCTGAGTTATCCTATTGATCTCTCTGCATTCCTGCAGGGGGATTATCACATCCTTGCCTCGTCTGCCAATAGTGCCGTAACTGGTTCAGGACAATTTTCGGTAGTGTCGGCCATCACGAAGAAACCTCCCCTGCCAGCATTCATTTTCTCGCCATCCCCGGCAATTGTGGACCAACCGGTGGTTTTTGATGGATCGGGGTCCACCGACCCCGATGGAAAAATAATCACATACCAATGGGATTTTGGGGACGGCTCACCCCTTACCAGTTCGACGGGTTCACCCGGAGATGTCCATTCTTCCCATACCTATCGATCGGCCGGAAACTACATGGCCGGTCTGAAGGTAATGGATAACAGCGAACAGGTCGTGTGGATCTACAACGAGGTTCGGGTTTTGGACCCGGTTTTGCCAGTTGCGGACTTTTCCATATCCCCTGTACGTGGTCAGGCATGGGAGAATCACCCCCTGACCGTTTCGTTGTCAGATCAGTCAACCGGGTCACCTCGTGCATGGGCATGGTATATCGACAATTCCCCGGTATCGCAGATGCGGACCTACTCTCAAAGCATATTCACGGAACCCGGCAACTACACGATCAAACTGGTAGTAACGAATGATTATGGTACTTCGGCAAAGGAAAAACAGGTGACGGTCCTGCCGTTTCAAACGACAACCACTACGGTGACCAGAACTACAAGCAGCCAGACTCAGACGATAACTGATATCCCTACCCAGCCAGCGACGACTATTACCCTGGTCCCCACGACCTCCGTCCCACAATGCCTGGCCTGCGGCAGTCCCTGCGTACTATTCACCATTCCCTGCTCGTGGATTGCGATTCTTGTCATTATCATCATCGTGATGTTCGTGCTATGGTATTTCCTGAAACACTGGTCACCACCGCGACGCCCAACGACCGGTTCCCAAAAAATCCCCGGCCCCACGGAAGATAAGGGCCTCCCGCCACCTGATGTCACCATAATAACCCGCGGGGGGATCAGTTCCCGTGGTCTTGAAGTGAATAATCTTGATATCCACATGGATGTCGAGACCGGGATACGATATCATGACAAAGAAGAGTGAAAAAATGGCTGTAACTAAGACCGAAGACAAGGCGAAAGACGACTTCGCTACAGAAATTACGCAGATGGTAGAAAGCAGGGAATTCCAGGGTGAAAGAGATGAATTCTCTTCGATGATCCAGAAATACGCAGAAAAATCCCAAACTGCAGAAGACGAGGGGTGGAAACTCGTGACCCGGCAGATCGCTGAGACCCTTCCTGCGCACCTGAAAGAGGGGATAATCGTGTGTTCCCTTGAGAAAATCAACCAGGAAGGGCCGTGCCGTAATGCCGCAGAGAATAACCAGAAGGACCTGACTATTACCCCTGGCGACAATTTTCCATGCATCACATTCCCGACGTTTTACCCATACCTGGATTTCATTCTCCGGGCTGGCCCCGTTGATATCTGCCATATGAAAAAAACCTTCAAGGTTGAAGGATCATTGTCACTGATCGAGGCAGTACTACAATTCAAAGAGAATCGGGTCCGGAATGTTTCAGGCACGATACTGGTTTTTGTTAAAATATCCCTTTGCAAGGGGGATGTTGCGGTAAAACTTCATGAATTTGAAAAAGAGATCGAGGTAGCATAAATACCCGCGAAAAGCCTGGTGCCCGGCACATCGGCGGATTCCGTGACCGCCGTATAATCAGCCTTATAAGAAACAAAACCCCTACGTTCGATCCCTCTCTAAAATTTTCTTATTCAACTGGTATTCAGCATAGATGCATCGTTCTCCTACCCATTTTGGCAGTTGCGGGTAGCACATCCGCATAATCCCTGCAACAGAGGCCGGAATGCACGCCGACGGGTACTTAATCCGTTCGATAAAACCGGCAGGGATCGGAATATCTGCACTGGTTATACCAGGCACAGGACCCAGGGGTTTTTCCCTGGGTTTCTGGAACCTGGTTTTCCGTGGACTTTTTTGGAATGGTAAGGTATTCGACATCCTCATCTCACTTATTTCCTGGGAACAAATCTTCATCTCCATTGCGGGTGCGGCCGGTTCACTCGTACACCTGCGGTGCAGATCTTTCGGAACATCAAATCCGGGCTCGACCGTGGTCATAAACGATTTGACCAGGTCCTCGTCTGCACTCACATGCCTGTAAAAATCATCAACCCAGCAGCGGCAGAACCTGGTCATTTCACCCGCACAAAAGTCGTCAAATGAATGTACTGCCACAAGTTCTTCCGAACTGATTGATCGGTAGCCATACGCTTTAAGCACGTCAGCATTTCTCTCGAAAAATGAGTTCAGGTGATAACTATAGGTCCCGATTTCCGCAACCAACTCAAGAAACAACCTTTTTATATGCCACACCTCAACCGCGTTGCTAGTCTTATCCTCAAATTCATACGGCACAAGCCGGAGGCCGCCATACCCGGAATAAAATTTCCCCTTATTTTTTCCAGGATAGGGGTTATGGGTGGCATGATACGAGAAGAACTGCCGGAACCATTCGGAGTCCAGCAC
>JBAXMF010000285.1:0-3855 GCA_037134435.1 Methanomicrobiales archaeon
TGTCCCTTGTATATCCGGCGTTTGAATCTAACTTCAACGATTACATCGAGAATTCCATTCTTTGGTAAAAGTGGGATGATTTCACTTAGTTTCTTTCCTACGATTTTGTCTTGGAGATCTTTAGAGAGTTCTCCCGTGACTGAAATGATTGTTGGATCAGCGACCTTTTTCCAACGACTAACAAAATATCCTCCGTACTCAACAATTCGTGTGAAAGTGTGATGTTTATAAAATCCCAGATCGATAAGTAGTATCCGACCTTTAACCCAAGATCCAATTTTCAGAGTTTTGATATCTGATACTCGCTCTCCAAAAAGGGCAACAGATTTCGGCCCATTGGCCACAGCACTTACTAGAACACTCACTTTTATCCCGGCAGCCACGGTTCTAGATCGAGCTGCTGGAAATTTGGCAGCAAGAGATTTGTAAAGTCTGATAATCGTACTGTCTTGTATCAGGATATCCTCAAAGTCTTGAAGTTTATTACCTAGTTTAACCTGTGAGTTTTTCGCAAGTTCCTGAATTCCATGAATAACACATTGATGGAGAAATTCTACCAATTCAGGAGTGAATCAATAATACCAACTGCTGTCACGAATCGATTTTCCTGACTTATTTTCATATACGCGTTTCAGACTGGCAAGACTTCTCTGTAATCTCACCCCAAATCCAAGAACCAGGGCCCAAAACATGATTGTTGGATCAATTATCCGTTCTCGTTTAATCAGACCCGTTTCATCAGCAATTTTACGTAACCATTCCTGAGAAAACATAGAGTTGAGATCTTTCAAGATTTTTTGCGTCATCCGTCGTTCATCTTCAGGACGATGGAGTTCTGGTTGATCTCGTCGGAGAAGGAGGCAGTTGGATTCTGTCTCATGTCGGGGCATTAATGTGGCCAGGGGCAATCTGTGAATTGGCAAATCCTGTTATTTAAGGAGGTGTATATGGGACTTTTGAAAATGGTGAAACCCAAATGAAGGCCGAATATTGCTTGAATCAGGGGAAAATCGCCCATTTTAGCCTTATTCAGCATCAACCCCAAACGGGGCCAAATGCGGCCGATTTAAACGAACGAGAATGGATTTTACGAGTCGGGGAGGGGTATGGATAACCACCTGTTGGTATCTTTTCGTTAATTCTGGCGCAAAATGGAGGGACTTTCCTGAATTTGAGGTTAACGGTAGGTATGCCAGGGGAACCTGCAGATATTGTTGGATGACCAGCCGGACCTGTAGATGCCTGATGTGCTTAGCTTCACGGTTCTTGGGGATGGGTCGGGTACCGGGTCCCTGGAGAAGAACAATGATATCTACGGAGATTCGTCTTTTTCGGGCAATACCGTATCGGGTTTCACCCCGGTGGAAACAGCGGGTGAAATAAACCGGGTGAATTCTTTCACGAATGTTTCATGACTAACTCCTTCCTGGTCAAGTACGTACAGCCATGGGCGGGTTAACGTAACGGCACTCATCAGCGTGATCATCAGGTATATTGTTAACAGGACCGGGTCAATGTCATTGCGGATGGTCCCGTCATCAATGCCTTCACAGACGGCGTCCTGCCAGAAGTCGCGGCTCATTGAGAATTCTTCCTGAATCTCGGCAAAACCTGGATTCTCTTTATTGAATCGTTCAACCCCGTAATACTTTATCAGCCGCTGGTAGTCCGGGTGCTGGCGGGTGAACCGGTAATATGTCTCTTCCAGAAGAGCGATGGTTGTTACGCCGGGAACCTGTGTCTCCATGCATTCCCGGTACATTTTGTTCAGAATCCGGATTCCCCGCAGTACAATGGCTGAAAAGAGGGCCTCTTTATTCTTAAAATAGAGGTATATTGTCGCCTTGTTCAGTTCGGCGATAGTGGCGATCTCATCCATCGGGACGTCATCATATTCATGGGAGAAAAAAAGGGTCTCTGCTGCATCAAGGATCTCATTTTTCCGTTGTTCCTTCTCCCGTTTTTTTCGTTCGGTAATACCCATGGCAATAATTCCTCACGAATAACGCTTGGTCTATCTTGTAACCTGATATGAGAAGTGTTTAATCTTTTTTCCTTCCCGTGTTTTGAGTCACCTGGTATGTCTTCGTTTCGCTGGTCACGATTCAAACAAAGAATTCCGGTTCCTTTCGCTCATTATACAGTGTACTTACACGTAATGCAGCGTCCCTGACCAGGCCGGGTTTTATCGTTCTCGCATTTTTGGGACAGTGCTTGATACAGGCACAACAGGTGATGCAATTTTCCGTATCGATTAAACGACTGTTTTTGGGATCAATTGCACCGATCGGGCACCCTTCTGCGCAGATCCCACACTGGATACACGCATCGCTCACCGCAATAAAATCAGCGTTCCAAAACTTCGAGTCCCTCCGGTATGGATGACACGGCTCTCCCCGGTAAGGATGGCAACCGGGTATATTTACCTCAGAGATCTGGTCAACTGATGGAATGGTATTGAGTTTTTCCTGTATTATTCGTCCAAATGATTCTGCGTGGTGTAGGTCGCCTTCATCCGGACGATCTTTGGCCGTTGGTGTTTCGTCGTTGGAAAATGAATGTTTCCCGATATAGGCCGCACCAGCGATCGGTCTACATCCCCGTTGAGTCAGAGTATCTTTCAGTTCGACGAGAGCATCTTCATACGCACAGTTACCGTACAAGACCACACAAACAGCCGGTGAATTATGAGCTTTTATCGCATGCAGCCATTCGGTAAAAAGTGCCGGCACTCTTCCCATATATACCGGCACTCCGATAATGAGTAATTCATGTTCCGATGTTTGTAATGATTGTTTTCTCGCTTCTTGTCTGGTAATATCTATCAATTCAACATTGCGTTGATCAATTCCGTGTGCAATGCCCAATACAACCGCTTTTGTTGTTCCCGTAGGCGAGAAATAAATCAGTTTCAGCGAATGTATGTTCATTTGATCTCCTCCATTCTTGCCGGTAAACATCCAACTGACGAGGACCTTACCTCACTTCCCCCCTGTTGGTTCCTGCCGGACCATTGCCTGTACGGGATGTATGCCGGGTGATGGCGTGGACTTTTATCTATCCGGTCTGTCCTGATGGTTTCGGGTTGTGAGGTGTTCTGGAATTTCTGGTTATCCATCGGAATCACTACTTAATACTAACTCTCGGTTATATAATAACTATTGGTTAGATAGTTGCTTGCGTACCGATGTACCATATACAAGGAGTTGGCGTACAGGAGGCCGGGACCATCACGGTCATGGCCGTCAGAGGACAAAAAAAACCGGGGTGGAATCAATCGGATAACAGAAGCTCAAATTGGATCCCGTTTCCCATTTTTTGCATCCGGATAAATACCGGGACTCCCCAAAAATACCTTTCTTTTCTCATCCTTTGGGAAATAGGCTAGAATCTCGCCATAAGTTTTTATTTGCGGTAGTATGCACCTCGCCCTTTGACCGCTACAGGTCCCTGGATGCAACGATTTCTTTTCATGTGTAAATTTTGGGCAGCTGAGCAGTTTCACTTCCTTTTTTTTCTGTACTTGAGTTTTTGCGATGTGTAGAATGAGGCCAGATCGATTGGGCAGGGACCTAACAGATACGATGTGGTTTATCCTTCCCGGTATCGTACCAGTACATTGCGGTGAGGAGCCGATTTTTATGCAGGGATGGCCCTGCATCAGTTGATCATCTGTATCCTTCCGTCAACCGTTACATTCACCGGTTGCGGTAATGACCCTACGTAGGTAACTAATGCATCAACATCGACCGGCCCGTTTTTGATGTTCTTTCCTTCCGTAAACATCGTGTACCCGTCACCGCCATCGGCAAGGTAACTGACCATGGAAACGGTATAGGTAGCTTTTGGATCTAA
>JBAXMF010000286.1:0-3843 GCA_037134435.1 Methanomicrobiales archaeon
GTGGACTGACCGTGCTGCCATGAGCGCATCTTTCTGTTCCTGGTCGCATTCGTTAGCGGGCGAAAGACTCTTGTCATTGCAATCGTATATATGGAAAATGGCAGTGGTATTCTCATTCTTGGTAGTTCGTGAATCGCTGCTGCCATTACATAATACTTCATTCATGTGTCACGCCTCCTTTTGGTAATATAATCGCCAGCCCTTCTGCGATCAGTTGCCGGGCACAGATCTTTGCTATCGGGTCACGGAAGTGTTCAATTGCCTGCTCAGTGTATTGGATCACTTTAGCGGTCATTCCGGCACCGCCTGACGGAGCAAGTGGCGGAATACAACACCGTCCTTGTCGGTGTTCAGTTTGACTTTCAATACAGCCATGCGGGCATCATCCAGCGCGGATATCCGAAGCGACTTCCGCCCGGTTAATAACTCCCGATTCTCGGTCATACAAACTAATACGAGCGTCACACTTAAAACAATTGTGTTATCCGTATTATCGTGTGACGCAATTGCATTACACGTAATATTTGTAATGCACACACGTTTATATATTATTAAATAATACCTTTGTGTTACGGTGTATGACATGAGCAACAATGCGGATGACACCATACATGTCCGGCTTGGATCAGCTGATAAAAAGCAGCTGGTTGTTAAATTTGCTAAAGAAAACGGGTACCCTGACACGAGTGAGTTTATCCGGTACCTGATAGATAACGAAATGGGATCTCTTCAGGGGGAGAGCGAAGATCCGTTTATAATAAAATTACGCGCTTCGTTGAAGAAACCTGAAGTAAAAAAGATAATTCATGAAATATTAAAAGAAAAATAATCGTTTTATTCTTTTGCCAGTTTTTTTAAGTATTCTCTTCCTTCTTCAGACCGCAGGTATTTTATCAATTTCTCTTCAAATTGGTCTTCGGTTTCTGTATTTGTTTTTATGAGAACAACCCCATTCAATATTGTTATCCCATGACGGTAATAAACCTGAGGGGGATGCGGGGTGAAAGTGATTTTCATCTAATATATCAAGTTTGTGATACCTTCCCCTCGACCGCCGTAAGCCTCTCTAACAGCTCCTTATACCGTTCCGTCTCCTGTGTGGCCCGTTCCTGCGTGGCAATACTCATGGCAAACTTTGCATCGAGAATGAGAGAACACCCGGCACAAATCATTGTGCCAGGCGGGTTCATTATCTTGCAGCGTGGACACTTCACCGGCTGCAGTGGCCTCTCACTGGTGGGGGTCTCCTCAATAAGTCCGGCCTTCTGCATAAGTTTCATCTTCACATCCGCACCGGAGATGTGAATATAGGTCGCGGGCATATTGGAAGACGGTGACCACCCGAACATAATCCGTAACTCCATCTCAGTATAACCATCCCGCGCCTTGTCGGTTGCCCTAGCATGCCGGAATGCGTGGGGGTGCACCCTCTTTGAAATACCAGCCCGCTGCTGCAGGACCTTGCATAGGTTCTGAACGGTGCGGATATTCAGACGGTGAGCACCGATACCGTACCGGGTGTAGGTTACAAATAACGGACTGTCGGTTCTCTCCCGTCCGGGATGGATATTGAGCCATGCCTGCAGGTCAGGGAGGCAGTCAATAAAAAATATTTCCCTGTCCCCCGTCTTCCCTCTCAAGCGTGTCTGTCCGCAACCACTGTCAATCTGGATATCCCCGATTTTCAAGGACAAGATTTCATCAATCCGGGCTCCGGTATCCCACAGGACCATAATGAGTGCACGGTCGCGGACTGTATCGCAGGCCCCGACTATTGCAGTCATATCAGATCGGGTGAGCACGTCCGGCAATTTTGGCTTCGGGCGTTGCATTTTATCACTGAAAAACTCTTTTTCTTTATCGGGTGAAAGGAACCGGAAGAATATTTTCAGTTCAATAAGATCTCCCTGCAACGTCCTGGGACTAACCGTCTTCCGGCGGTGAATAATATAGTCTTCAATATCCTCCTTCGTAATCTCTCTGGCATCCTTCCATTGCAGGAATTTTAAGAGACAATATACCCGCCATGTTTTGTTCTGAATACTGGATGGTTGCAATTGTTTTATCTCCTGTTTGCGGAGGTATGCCGTGAGTGTTGTACGGTTCACTTCATCGAGAAGTGGAAGTATTTTGAGATAGTCCGTCATCGTTGGTCGCCTGATCCTACTGAGATTTTCAGGTGTATAAAACGTCATGGTATGGCGCTAGGTTGAGGGCCTAGTCTCTTAGGAGTCCTTGGGTTCAAATCCCATCCCTCGCATCCAGACGGAAAGTTCGAATCGTCTGCGGTATCTTTTTCATAGGTGGGGCACCACCATTCCTTCATGTCTACCAAGGAACAAACTTCGCCAGAATATTTTTCTGCGATCCGGTCTGAATACCAGGACCACTCCATCGACGCAGGGATTGCTTCAGGGCTGCTCACTTCTCAGGACGCGGTCCTGGTCCGTGAATTTTTGAACGAACGGAGGTCCTGTGCAAATATCAGCACCGGGCGTGCAAATAAAATCACGTATACACTCGTTGGCTGGCGCCGCTTTATCGGCCCTTTTTCGGGACTCGCGGTCCTTGACATCTACGCAGGGATCGATGCCCTGAAAAGGGGTAAAAGCCACCGGGGGAAACCATTCAAGCAGAACACCCTCCTGGACCACGTTGCTATCCTGAAACAATTCATCATCTGGATGATCGAGAATAACTACAGCACCATCCCGGAAAAGAAGGTTCATTCAATCAGGAACCCAAAGAAAAACACGCTCACGAAGACTGCTGGGGACATGCTGACCCCCGAGGAGGTACTGGCCATTTTAAAGGCCTGCTCGCGGAGTGCAGACCGGGCCATGATATCGATGCTCTACGAAGGAGGGTTCCGGATCGGGGAGGTCGCAACCCTGACCTGGGGCGCCTTGAAATTTGACGAGCGTGGCGTGATAGTAAATCTTGAATTCAAGACGGGGATACCCCGCTATGTGCGACTGATCGCCAACACAGAATTGATAAAGCAGTGGCGGGCCGACTACCCGGGTACACCGATGGGGAGTTCACTCGTATTCTTAAATGCCATCGGGCAGGCTTTCACCCATGCGACCATTACCAAACGATTACACCGGATTACCGAAAAAGCCGGAATAACGAAACACATCACACCCCATATCTTTCGCCATTCACGGATCACCCACCTGATCCTCAAAGGGACCAATGAATCGGTGATAAAGATGATGATGTGGGGTTCAGTCAGCACCAATATGTTCAAAACCTATGCGCACCTGACTGGGAACGACATAGACCAGGAGATGCTGCGCGTATACGGAATCAAGGAACCGGACAACAAACCCAAATTATCTAACATAGATCCGATACAGTGCCCGCACTGTGCTGCCATCAACCCCCCGACGACCATGACCTGCTACACCTGCGGGGAACCACTTGATCCGACCGGGGTTATGAAACTGGAAGAGATGGCCAAATATATCGTTCAGCATGGTGACTCATTGAAACGATACATAGATTCGCTTGCGTCTGGTAAAAATAGCCCGATATGAATGATACGTTCCCTTTTTTTTACCCGTCAAAACAGGCAGGTCATACTGATTCACCCGAAACCGACATGAAGCAGAACAAATTTGTGAGAAAACGGAACTATGCATCCCTATATCCTCTGCTCTCCGGATACAGGAACCGGCCGATTAACATGCTGATGTTGGGGTACCTGGTCCCCCGATGTAGAGGACTTACGAGCGTTTTGCGGGTCAGGACATTGACGCGGATATTGCGCGTATGTACTGTATTTTATACAAAATAAGAAAAATTAAGAATAAGTATCATTTCGTGAAAAATAAAGAG
>JBAXMF010000287.1:0-3840 GCA_037134435.1 Methanomicrobiales archaeon
ATGATTCCCGGAGTGAGAAAAAATGAGCGATAATTGTAATGCAAGACTTGAAAAATTGATTGAATTGCTGAACGACATGCCTGATATAAAAGTGGTCGATGCATGCGGGGGGCATAAGAGCCCTGCCAGTGGGTTAGAATTACCATTCGATAACTTCAGCGTGGTTGTAGCAATTGAGCCTAACTCATGTGGTTTCGGGTGCCTTGGGATTATAACCCTCGCTGCACAAAGATTAGATAAAGTATCAATTCATGGGTTTGTTGATGGAGAGCAACCGAACGACCTTGTTTTTATTATCCGGGGGTATCCGGGGTCATCACCGGATGATATGTGCCGAGGAATAAATGCGATCGCTCATAGTCTACTCAGACCGGACCCCCAGTTCTGCCAGGACTGCCAGGGGGAGTAGTGGCAGGTAAGGATGTGTTCAGAAATATGCAGCTTGCCAATGTCAGACCCCATTTTGATAATTTGCTTGGATCTATGAAATTCAGGTTTGGCGGCAAGAGATGGGATCAAGGTAAAGCCAGATTCGGCATACACCCGGAATATTTTGAGAAAAAATGGTTAAAAATAGCTATTGAAGAAAAGAAGGTTGTAACCATTGATCCGATGAGTTGGGTTTACAAGTGTTCAAGTTCAAAGAATAATTCCCTTTTTTAGAATCCGGGCATAATGAGCCCGATTTGTAGTCCCATTGGGTAGGGTTGACAGACCTGCCCCGTATGAAACTATCGTTAAATATTATACGGTTAAGGAATTGGAACCGGTTGAGGCCGTTTTGTAATGTGTACGAAACGCTAGCCCAGACCTCGTGATGTTCGTACACCTCGGTCCGGTGGGAAGGACTGACACCCAGGAAACCACCTGCCCTGAGACACATTCTTCCACAGGTTCAATCCTGTCAATTCCCCGCCAGGATAACATTTGAGTGACTCCATTTTTAGAAAATACTGGATATTCAGGTATTCCCACAACACAAAAATCTATAAATTTCATATACTCATTGACGAATCTTGCCGTTATATGATACGTTTTTCCTGGAACCCGTTTATCTTTCCATTCGTCTCCATCTACCATGTAATTAAGTCGGGATCCTAAGGACCCCCGATCTTACATTAATCTGAAGTTTTCCGGTATACCGTTTCATACTTTTTATAAAAACCGATAATTACTTATATTCGTGACTGGATACATGAAATTATTCTCCGCTATTTCGGAGGAGCGTCTTGTATGAGCTTCAAATTCGTGACTCTGGTGGTAGTGGTACTCCTTATCGCCGCAATGGTATCGACTGCATCTGCTGCAAATCTCAGGACACCCAAGGCTTCATCAATTTCCTCCGGGATCTCTGCACTCATGAACACGCTGCAGGATCCGGGGAAAATAGTTCTTAACTTTATTGTAATGAACTTCTCTGCCAACCGTAATTATTCAAACGCAACTACTGTTTTCAATTTCAATTTTATCAAATAAATCTCACTTATTTTTTATTCTATTTTATCCTGAATATGCTTCTTCAGTACGTGGGGTTGTGGTTATCGTGGAAGATACCATAGAAACGGGTCTGAAATTTAGGTTAGTAACTGATACAGACCAATACATCAGTACCGATAGGGGCTGTCTTTTACCGGTATAATGATTAATTAATAGTAGATCGGGGATGTGCTAATATCCCTCATATATTTGATTTTATCAAAATATAACTCATATAATCGCTCTATGTTAACTGGGGAATACCCGATTAATTCAACAGAGACATTGATGGTTTTAAAATCTCCATTTATGAAGGGGAAATATTCCAGATCATTGTTATGCACATGACCATGGATAACCCAGCCATGCCAATCATCCGGGATATCGGCGGGGTTATGGATCAACAGGAAGGGGTTATCCCGGTACTTCAGGGTATAGGCATGGTGCTGGATCAGGCCGTCCAATTCTTGATCGTCATGGCTCCCCGCTACAAAGAAAATATTCCCATTTAATTGCTCAAGCCAATATTTCATTGAGCGGGAACCCCGCCCATATCGCAGATCGCCCAGGAAATAAACCGTGTCCGAATTTTTCACGGTATTATTCCACGAATCCAAAAGCCAGGTATTCATATCGTCTTTATTTTTAAAATTCCGGTAACAATACCGAATTATATTTTCATGGTCAAAATGGGTATCAGAAATGAGAAAAATATTTTCATCGTTCATGGTTCGTCCTGGTTCGCCCGTACCATCCCACAGGCCACACAGTACCAGTGATTAGGGTGGTATATTTTACCCTGCCGTATGTATCCCCTTCGCATCTTCTTACCACATTTCGGATGAGGGCATCGTGGCGCGATCAATCTTGCCATATAATATTGAGTGCATTAACAGGTTATTAAAACTCTGTAGAAAGCACCGTTTACCATAAGAATTGACTAAATTAAAAAAGAGAAGTGGACATGCACTCTAACTACCATACCGGGGCACAGTATAATATTTCCCCTCATATTTGATGCGAATCATTGTGACATTGTCATGGAAGGGTGTTGCATATTATTCATATCGTATAAATAAAATTGCAATCCGAACGCTAATCTAACCAAGTTCCTCAATTGCGGTACCAACCTTAAGAATAATATTTTAAAATTGGATGCCGAACTGCTGCAAATTCCGAATTGGTTTTATTATTAACAGATTGGATTTCATGCCGCAAAGAACAGCGATTCCTAAACAGAAATCACTATGAACATAACTTCCGTTGTGGTTCAATGTTTTTAAGTACATCGAACTGTCCCCGCGACAAAAAAAGGTGAATACAACTTGTTGAATAGTCCACTCCTGATTAAACTCGTGTAATCATGACAGAATCTGGCAAAATCAGATCCCATAGCCTGGTTCACTGCAATTAGTAGTTACATTAAAAGAAAACCCAGTTACTTTGAACGCATCCTCCATACAATAAAAAATGTGATATCATGAATGTCGGATATTGTAAAGGTGCCAGATCTTGCATGCACCTTCATGGCTGACCATGCACGGACCAACGGGTGTCCTTGGGGTGCATACTTTTCCATATAATTTACAATCTGCGGGTTCTGCAATACCCCGTAGCACTCTATCGCAAATACAGGCCGTATGCTTGGAGATATGTTTAAATTTTAAGTTAAATTTTTTCTGTGCATCATATTGTACGAATTTAGGTCTTAGTCGAAGACCTGACTGCGGAATTACCGGGAACCCTCGCCACTCGACATCTGAAGGTTCGAATACACGATACATCAGGTCCTGTGCTTTCCGGTTCCCTTCATGGGTTACTGCTCTTGGGTAGGCATTATCAACCCGGTGTGTCCCTTCTTTTACCTGTTCAACCAACATCAGGAGGCCGAGAAGAATATCCTCTGCCTCAAAACCAGAAACAACCTGGGGGACGGGGAACTGCTCATATTCGTGGTAACCCATCACAGTACAGACATGTCCGGGTAGGATAAAACCATGAAGTGCTGCTTCCCCCTGCTGAAGGAGCCACTTCATGGCAGGAGGGACAAGCCGGTGACAGGAGAGGATAGAAAAATTTTCTGGTGGACTGGTAAGAAGCGATGCGGCGACGGTAGGTGCCGTGGTCTCAAACCCGACTGAGATAAATACCACTTCCTTATCAGTCCTTTCTGCGATCTCTACCGCTTTGTGAACTCCCTGGACAACCCTCACATCCCCACCGCATGATTCAAGAGAACCAATTGAACCCGGGACCCGGAGAAGGTCGCCATAGGTGGCGATAATGCAACCCATTTTAACGAGTTCAAGTGCCGCATCGATCTCGCCTTGGGGTGTAATGCACACAGGACAACCTGGACCCATT
>JBAXMF010000288.1:0-3828 GCA_037134435.1 Methanomicrobiales archaeon
GACTTCCTTGGCAAAAAAGGCATCCGAGATCATCCAGTGATAATACCGGGTCTTGCGCTCTGCCTCGGTCTGGCGGTTCCGGAGTGCATAGAGCCGCCGGGAGTACCAGACCTTGAAAATGACCGCAGGAATGGCGGCACAGACCAGCACCAGGCCTGCAATTGGCGAGAATGCAATGACAAGTGCACCGATTGCCACGAGCGAGATCCCGCTCTGGCCGATCTGGACCATGTCATTGACGACTTTTGCCGGGCGGCTGGGTCCTTCCATCTGGGCCCGGTGGAGGTCGTTAAAATAATCGGGGTTTTCATAATATGCAAGGTCAAGCTGGATGGAGTGTGCCTGGATCTGGTCAGTGACCACGTCGGTCATAATCAGGGACTGGACTTCGGTTGCATAGGACGAGACTGACTTACACATTACCGCTATAATGGAAATTGCGGCTGCAGCAACCAGCAGGGGAATGAGCTGGCTGATGACATCGACCTTATCCGGGGCAATAATACCAACGGTGACCGCGTCTACCAGCAGCTTCATGATATACAGGCCGGCAAGGGGCAGCAGTCCGAGGAGGACAATGAGGAAAATGGTGGTCGCTGTCCAGACGGGGGTATGCACAAAGACGAGCTGTACTGCCCGCCTGATATCGGATTTCATGACGATGAATCCACGTAAAACGGTTGAAATGGTGGCGGGTTCATTCATAGGTCTATCACCGTTACTCGTGCAGGACCAATAGGAGAGTCTTTTATTGCCGGTCGCATGGGCATACTGTTCACCGGGTTTTCGCACGACCCAAAAAACACGACATCAGAGGAACTACATCCAAAGGTCGAAATCCGTTTTCCGGGATACGTCACATTACATCCATATAATTATCTTGTTACCATGGTAGTCTGCATGCTAAATTATTTCCTTTCTGTTTTTGGTCTGCATCTCATTTTTTCCCGTCCTGTGGAGGGGATGCGCCAGGTTGTAAGTGACCGCACGATTCCCCATGTACTTGTCCATAGTTCTTGGACCTGATTGACGGGAACGTGGTTTCAGCCAGGGATTACTGCGGCTTGCCTGGCAGTTTCCTGGTTCCTCCTAGTACGGTTGGCGAAGATTGGAGATCTGTTGATTCTCTCCACGATGTCTTTTTCTGGCAGATTAATCCGATGAGATGCCAATCTTTTGACGTTGTTTTCCTCCTATCCACACGAAAATTTTCCCGGGGGCACAATGACGAAATTGGGACCTCCGAAATAGCAGGGGTGTTTTTTAGATTATCGCTTCGTTTCAGCGCCTGAGTAATGACCTTGATCCTTGGAAAAAAAGGATCCTAATGGGGCTCTCAACCATTTCGCAATCCCCTTCTTTCTACTATGAATAATTTGGTATTTCCCCATTCCTGAAATCGAAATGGCAGGTTGGAAGGGTATTTTCAGTAATTGGTTAGACATGACGGTTGTAACTTTTAATGGTATTTTGAGTTTTTGTAATCTGCCCATCGCATGATAAGGTGTTCCACTATATCTATGTCTGAACCTGTACCAAAGTATAAGTTTCAGCACAAAGGACATTCACTATGAAAAAATGGACAAGTCCCGAACTAACTATATTGGTACGAAGTAAAACGGAAGAGGTGGTGTTGACGGGATGCAAGGTAATCAATTATGTGGGAGGGCCTTATTCAGTTGGCACGAGTTGCGTTACATTTCAACATAACCCGTGCCGCACCATCGCAGGTAGTTGATATTTTATACGTGTCAACCCGCATCCTATTCTTTTCCTTCACCCCCAACCGAGCTTATTTTTAATTATGTTAGATCTTGTGCCAAAGCATAATTACTATCCCACCGATACCTTCGCTATGAAAGAATGGGCAAGTCCCGAATTGACTGTATTGGTGCGAAGTAAACCGGGAGAATCTGTGTTGACGGCATGCAAGTATGGGGATCCGTGGCAAGGCTCGTCGTCCGGCCAAGATGTTATGTGTCATGGGTTGGTCGGTTGTTCGGAATGTGCCCAAATGAGGGCTAGTTGACTCGATCGTCGTGTATAATCACGTCCAATATTTTTTCTCCTTTGACCTGCAAACGCCTCGGTTTGTGCTGGACTTAACGGTGACTGATATAGCTTGATCCCCGATTGCCGGCCTGTGGTCTGATATGACGATGTGATTTGGCTTGGAATGCTGAATAATAACCTGTCTTAAGAAATTCTCCAGAATATTTATAAAAAATTATTGGAGGACAGGAAATAACGGGAGATAAACAATGAGTGAACAAAAAAAAGGATCCTGCTCACGGAAAAACGTGGTCACCACTGCAATTAACCATACTCATTCGTGGATACGATAAAGAAAGTGTATTGTTGACCTGCAAAGGCGATTGGGCATCGCATTCGTCGACGGGCTTACACGATGGATGTTGGTGGTATAATGAGATTACGCAAGTATTTGGACCATGCAATTCGATCATGAGTAACTGATGCCAACGACAGTGTCAGTATCATCCACTTTTCTTTCTTCATTGACCCGCATCAGACTTCTTATATGTAGTAGTTCCCTGAACATCTGCCAGTTTCCTATACGGGGTAGTTTTTACCTAATTCGAATGTTATCCCGTTGAAATAATTCAGTGTGCTACATTTTATCGCGGTAGTGGACCATTTTTTTAATAATGTAACCTGTCGGCAGTGTCGCCTATTTTCCAATGACTTAAGTAGTGCAGGGAGGAAACTCACTATGGACTTTGTAACTCCCGAATCTATCGTTGCCCGTTCAGACGATATCGTATCGCGAGAGATCGAGGGCGAGCTCATTATCGTGCCGATCGCATCAGGCATTGGAGATGCGGAGGATGAACTCTACACGCTGAATGAGACCGGCAGGTCGATCTGGGAACGAATTGATGGAAAACATTCTCTCAAGAATATTGCAGATGATCTTTCAATTGAGTATGCAGCCCCCCTTGATATCATCACCCATGATGTCCTGGGACTGGTAGTGGAATTAAATCGACGAAAAATCGTTTGCATCAGGTAGCTGAACGGAATGAAAGACCTGGTACTAATAGCGCTGGTTTTATCTGCACGCCTTGGAGCAGGCAGGTAATGGCGTGCCACATTCATTCCTGCCCCAACCGTAAATCCGATGAAGCGTGTTGCCCGGTTGAGGTATCGGAAGACCCGAAACAAAAACCGGTAAAAAGCAATCGGAGTCTCGTAGTCGTATCACTGGAACTCGGACGGGTGCTCGCCGATCATGGCAAGGTTACGTTTCGGGCACAAGGGACCTGTATGTACCCCTGTGTCCAGCCCGGTGACCTGATCACCATCGAATCCCGCAGTATTGAACAGCTGCAAGTGGGAGACATCGTCGTATTCCGCCGGAACGACCTGCTCTTCGGGCACCGGGCTATTGCCAAAGGGGTCTACGAAGGCAAAACATACGTGGAGACCCGGCCTGACCGGAGCACTCATGGAAGTGATGGGCCGTCGTACGCCGAGGATATCCTCGGTGTGTTTACATCAATCTCCCGGCACCATGCAGACGTGCCTCTCCACCCTCAGCCGTTATGCGGTCTTACTTCGTTGCGCGCAGCAGGGTGGGAATGGTGGAACTGGAATGCATACCCTCTCCTGCTGAAAGTGATAGTCAAAATGCAGGACTTTTCATGGTACAAGTGTGCCGCAACGATGTGGCTGAACAGGATGCAGAGACAGCGAAGATTTATCGTACGGGTACCCCTCAGTGCCAACCAGTCGCACGATCTCTACCGCGAATTCCCCGCGGGGCAATTTATGCCTGAACAACCCTTATGGCAGGGCAAACCAGCTCTA
>JBAXMF010000289.1:0-3822 GCA_037134435.1 Methanomicrobiales archaeon
GTAAGGACCTGATGGCCAACGGTCGGTTCAACATCGGTGAGGACGTGCGGTGGACGTCGTTTGCGAAGACGTTTGATGTGGTGGAGTAGGGTGGGATCCCTTTTTTTGCGTTGTAATTTCGATGGGTAAGTGCGATGGAAGGGCTGGCTGCCTGGTAAACCATTTATTTCATTTTGGTTTACCGATTTTCAGGGGGCGGTGCCAGGGTTATCATGCTTCGAATGGGGGTGTCTCATGGGTGATATACAACATGATTTGTGGGTCCTGAAAGGGCAGATTGGCGAGACGGAAAAAATAATTTGCATGTATCATATGATGTACAATCTGGAAGGCTTTCACGATTTACGCGAATTGACCGCTCTATCAAACCGCTGTACCTTTTTCAATTATCCCGACATAATCAATGAAAAGATATCTTTTATATCGTTTTTTACCCGTTATTTCGCGGAGAATCCCCAATTTCAGAAACTGGTCGACAAGATCATACGCCGGTTGATGACTGATTTTAAGGGTTTTTGAAATGTCGGTCACGGTGATCACCGGTCGGCTGAAGAGAAGGTCCAGGAGTCGGACCGAATTCAACCCCCCGACATTGTTTTGCACGAGATCCTCGATGAGCTTGCCCTTTAATGTAATAATCTCCCGTGCAGCCATCATTGCCCCGTTTGATACTTCTATAATCCCCTTCAGGAAAAACTTTATCCATGATTCCCAGTCACCTTCAAAGCGGATTTCCTGTAGAAGCTGGTAATATTCGGACCTGTGCTGTTTCAAGTAAATACTCAGATAAAGCAGGGGCCGTGCAAGGATTCCCGCAAAGCAAAGATAGAATGTGATTAGTAGCCGACCCATTCTTCCATTTCCGTCGATAAACGGATGAATAGTCTCGAATTGTGCATGCACGAGGGCGATTTTAATCAAAGGTGGTAACCGATCATCAGCTAGGACAAACTGCTCGAGGCCTGAAAGTAACTCCTGCACCTTTTCAGGCGGCGGCGGAACAAATGTTGCTGAATATATTGTCGAGCCTGCAGGACCGATCCAGTTCTGAACCGCCCGGATCTTACCGGGTTTCTTTTTACTCCCTCGCGTTCCTTCGATCAGGATACGGTGGACCTCCTGCATTATATCAATTGAAAACAGCTCCTTAGATGTTCTTCCGAGTCCATAATCCATCGCCTGAATATAATTAATGACCTCCTTTATCTCATTGATGTCATCCCCGGGAACCATGTCGGCTTCAAATTCGAGGACACCCTGGAGCGATGCCTGCGTTCCTTCAATCTGCGCAGAAAGCAGCGCCTCTTTTTTCACATACATTGCCACGAAAAGATCTGCATTCGGCAGAAATATTGTCATACCATCGAGGCGGGCAAGTGCCCGGTCTGCTTCTGATAATAAGTGATGAAGTTCGTTATCGAATATCACAGGCGGATCTGGTGGGAGGGATTTCAGGATATACGCCTGATAACCTTCCTTCTGACGAACCGTGACTCCCATCCTGCTTTGAATCATTATTCTTCTTCTCCAGAATACTCATGTCGGATCGTGGATCTAATTCTGTTCTGCTAGAATTAGATGCCGTTATTGAGTTTAAGTCTGTTCATCCAGAATAAGATTGTGTAATCTTTTAGTGATCTGGGGATTCATGAATTGAATGCTTTCAAGATCTGTCTCTGGTCACGTTTCGGACATATTATCTGTGGAGTCGCGGTATTCAAACGGTATCGGGAATACTTCAACACTCGGTTATGTTCACGCCGCGCATCAAGAAGTAATGACTGGTGAAGTGTTTGCGATGACGTGGCGTTGCCAGGGTGGCCGACTTTGAGGAAATCGGCCTGGAGATTCGTTCCACTATTGGCAATACGGGGTTTGGCGTCGGCATTGGCATCACCCATGAAAAGGAATGAGACGCTTCGTCAGGTCATCTTCAGGACGATGGAGTTCTGGTTGATATCGTCAGAGAAGGTGGTAGTTGGGTTGAGGACCGAGGTGGTCAGGCCCGGGTTTGATCGTATCTCATGGTGGGGTATTAACGTGACCAGGGGATATGGGAATTGGGAAATCCTGCGTTTAAAGAGGTCTTTTATTTGACTTTTATAAAGGGTAAAACCGAATAAAGGCCGGAAATTGGTTGAATTAAGGGAAATTCGCCCAATATAGCCTTATCCAGCACCAAACTCGAACGGAGCCAAATGCGGGCGATTTAAACGAACGAGAATGGATTTTACGGATCGGGGTGGGGTGTGGATACCCTCATGTGGGTATCGTTTCGATAATTCGGGCGCAAAATAGAGGAATTCTCCTGATTTTGGGGTTAACGTAGGTATGCCAGGGGTACCTACAGGTGTTGTTGGATGACTAGCTGGATCTGGATTTTCCGGATTCATTTGCTATTACTGCTATTGGGTACCGGGTCCTTCAGTTTCGGTTCGAGGAGTTTGGCGGAGATTGGTACAACTGCCGAGCTCGGTTATGTGAACTCGATCGGTAAGGACCTGATGGCCAACGGCCGGTTCAATATTGGGGTGGACATTCGGTGGACGTCGTTTGCGAAGACGTTTGATGTGGTGGGGTAGGGGATTGATCGGACTATTCTTTTTTTCGGCGTTGTGTTTCGATTGCTTCCGAGATCTGACGTATGTGACAACTGTGGTAAGAGATTTACCCTCATACCATCCGCCAAATCCCTTTCGGCACAACCATCTCGAACCGTGCTCCCTTCCCCGGCTCGCCGGTCTCAGTAATTGTGATGCCGGTGATGGCAAGGATCTCCCGCGAGAGGAATAACCCAAGACCGGTGTTCTTCCCGAATCCACGTTCGAAAATCTTTTCCTTCTCGTCTGCAGGGATACCTGCACCATCGTCCTCGCATATAATCAGATGGTCATCCCCTGATACCTTAGTAGAGAACCGGATGGTCGTGATCTTCCCTCCATACCGCACCGCGTTGTCTATCAGGTTATAGAAGACCTTGATAATCAGCGGGTCTGCGAAAATTTCCTCCCCTGCCGGGAGATCGTTTTTCAGGCTGATCCGTCCTGGTGTAACATCTTTTGCCGCCGCATCAACCAGGTCACGGACAACCTGCCATACAGGGACATTCACACCAATGCACTCATAGGTCCTCGTAAACCGGATCATGGCAGAGATCCGGTCACTCGCCATCATGATCCGGGTGAAAAAATCATCAAGTGTTGGATCGGGGACTTTTTTGTGTAATAAACTAAGAAACCCATTCAATACCAGTAGCTGGTTATTGATGTCATGCCGGGTGATGCCGGAGAGGAGGGTAAGCTTCTTGTTTGCTATCGAGAGGGCGGTTGAGAACTGCCGAAGTTCCTGCTCATGGTACTGCATCTCCAGTTCAAGCTGGTTATGCTCGGTGATATCAGTGAGGAGGAGGAGTGTCGCGGGGTTGTTGTGGTACTGGACCGGGGTACCTTTCACGATTACCGATACCCGGGGTCCGCCCGGGATGCCGATATCTATTTCATATGGAGGAACGGTGCCCCCCTTTTCGCGGGTGGCAATATGGGTGATCACCGTATCACGGTCCTCATCTGCGACAAATGAGAGGACTGACTTCCCTACCAGTTTCTCGTCATTATTCAAAAATGCCCTTTCTGCAGCCGGGTTCGTGTACAGGATCTTTCCGTCCTGTCCATACACAATAACATAATCAGGGAGGTTTTCTACCAGTCCCCGGTTGAATAACTCACTTTCATGCAGGGCTTCTTCGGACTGTCTCCGTTCGGTGATATCCTGGAATATCCCCGATACTTTCTTCGTTTTCCCGTTCTCCTGGTATGCTTTTCC
>JBAXMF010000290.1:0-3821 GCA_037134435.1 Methanomicrobiales archaeon
TTACGATGACCTTCACACCTGAATTTATCAGCCCGGCACCGTTTCCTGCAATGGTTAAAAACCCGTCATATACCTTTTGAAGTGGCGGGGTGAGGATAATTTCGTCTGAACGGTCAATAAGAATCACAACCCTCATCGTTCTGGAGTCAGAACCTAGTTTGGACGGGTACAAGGCTTCTACTTTGTACTCGCCGCGTGTGTAGCCCGTGGTAGGGAACTCCACGGTGAAATTCTTGTCCCCACGAAGAATTACGTGCTTTGTTGACTTCACCTCGTTCATGTTTTCTGAGCGGGTGAGCGTAATATCGATTGGTACATCGCCCGGAAGACTCGTTGTCCCGTTCACCACAATAGTCTCACCTAATTTAAGGGACTGGGGTGCATCGATCCATATTCCATACGCTGAGGCGCCGACTACCATAAACGCCAGCAGTAACAGGACTGCGATATATCTCTGTATTTTCATAGGCACCCTTCCCGCAAATTAACGTTTACATTCGACATTATGTACTAATATACCTACTATAGAGGCCAATCTACAAAAGAAATAATCCAATCAATTGCGACTAAACAAAAAATAATAATTATTACATCAAGTGAACGAAGGCAAAGGAATATTATTCGGTTGTAGCTGCCCAACCACCCGTCTACCCTGCCAGTCCCGAAGGGACACTACACTATCAATCAGGGCAACCATAGAAGTACTGTAATTTTGGTTACTGACGAAACTCAATAGAGATCAACAACCCAAAAAAAGGGAACCCCGTCCTACTCCACCACATCAAACGTCTTCGCAAACGACGTCCACTGCATGTCCTCACCGATGTTGAACCGACCGTTGGCTATGAGGTCCTTACCGATCGAGTTCACATACCCGAGCTCGGTAGTCGTACCAATCCCAGCCAGACTCCTCGAACCGAAGCTGAAGGACCCGGTACCCGACCCTGACCCAATAGCCGTAAAGCCAAACGAATCAGGCATCTCTAAATCAGCCTGATCAACAGACCCAGCCGAGCGATACGCCAGGTCATCAGCCATAAACAGCGATCTCGTAATAACCGTCTCACAGTACGGCGTCGCAGTAAAGTTCGCCCCCTCTGCATCGAGAGAATCAACCCCACACGTTACCCCCGACGCAGCAGCCCCGGCAGAGTGGAGCATCATGCTCTCTTCGTAGATGCCGGGTCCGGTGGTTTGTAACTGATTTACCGTGTCGAAACGAACGATATCGGAATTGTTCAGCACCTGCGAGCTCTCATACTGGGGAGGACCTGTCAATATGTAGCCATCCTGGGACGGAAAACAGGGTAAGAAGGGAAATATAAAAAGGAGGGATGGAAATGTAGCCCCGGACAAATAACCAGGGATATTGTTTTTCTCTACATCCCTTTCATCATATTCCTTTTCTGGATGAGCCGTCCCACTAAAATAAACACGAAGGAGACCCCGGCGAGTACACTGCAGTCAATAAGTGGAGAAAATACAGATATGCCTGTAATGGCCGCATTGAACAGATCAACCATGTACGTGAGCGGCGAACAATACGCAAGGGCAAGCCCCAGGCCTTCCATCTGCTGAAGCGGGACAAATACGCCGGATATAAAGATAAGCGGAAAACGTATGAGATTGGAGAAAATCATCACGTTCGGCGGGCTGTCGGATGCAGGTGACGAAAGGAGAGTACCGAGCGCTGCACAGGACAGGGTACCAAGGATGAAAGCAAGGAAAAATAACCCCCAATTTGTAATCGATACCGGGACGAACGCAGCACTGGCGATCCAAACCAGGAATGAGATACCGATCCCGAATATTGCACCTGCCAGTACATCGCCCATGATGATACTGTCCTGTGTCACCGGGTACGAAAGGAGCCGTTCATACGTTTTCTCTCTTTTCTCCCATGGTGTGATCAAGGGTGCTACGGAGGAAGCCGTGAAAAACAACATCATCGCAAGAAATGCCGGGAAGAATGTAACCAGATCGAGATGACGGCCCACAAAGAATGCGAAGAACATGAAGAGCGGAAACAGGAGTCCGAACATCAGGACAGGGGGTTTTGTATAATACAGCCTCATGTTTTTTCCGGTGATGACAATGATGCCACGGAGAAACAGTGGGACCTCCATCATGCACACTCCGTAATCTGGACAAATGCTTCTTCAAGGCTCGGTCCGGACGTCGTTAGGGAAGTAATTCCAACCGATTCGCGTTCAGCACGCCCAACCAGGTATTTTAACAGCAGGTCTGGGTTGTCTGTATACAGCCGCCACTTGTCACCGCACGGCTCTGCCCGGATAATTCCTCCCCCCTTAAACAAATCCTGGGTTACAGGCCGGTCAAAGGAGACTTCTACCGATTGGGTAGTATCGAACATTTTTTTGAGTCGTTCGGGACTTTCCTGTGCTACGATCTTCCCTTTATTGATAATACAGACCGTCTGGCAGAGGGTGTTTGCCTCTTCGATGTTGTGCGTGGTAAGAAAGATCGTGCTGCCCTGCCCGTTCATATCGCGGATAGTCTCGATCACGAGCCTGCGGCTTTGTACGTCAAGCCCGCTGGTCGGTTCATCGAGAAACAAAACTTTCGGGCGATGGATAATGGCACATGCGATACTCACCCGTTGTTTCATCCCTTTCGAAAATGTCCTGACAGGGATGTGTCTTTTTTCAGAAAGACCCATCTTCGACAGGAGCTCATTAATCCGCTCTTCCCGTAATGCCCGGGGCATGCCATACATTTTTCCGCTCAACTGCAGGTTCTGTTCAGCAGTCATATCGCCATAGACGGTGCTGCTTTCGGGGATGACTCCCATCTGCATTTTGGCTTCTAACGGATGGCGGTGGATGTCAATACCGTTGATAGTGACTGTTCCCGCATCTGGTGTGAGGACCCCGGTGAGCAAGCGGATCGTTGTGGTTTTACCGGCACCGTTCGGGCCAAGGAATCCGAATATTTCCCCTTCACGTACCGTAATGCTGACCTCATTCACAGCGGTTACCGGCCCAAAGGTCTTTTTCAGATGGTCAGCCCTGATTGCATCCATGGATATCCTCCTGGCACGGTAAACCGGCGGGTTTTATGTTACTATATTTCGTGGTCATGGAAATCGTTTCGTGAATTGTAGTTGAATAAAAATTCTGAACATAAATAAGAAGAGGTTTTAGATTTTTTTCTTCAATCCCTCAATTCTTCGTTCTGTCATGGCTAACTGGGCCTGCATCCTTCTGTCTGCTGGCGTCCAGTAATGTTAGTTCATCCTCAATAGTGGGGGTGTTCATACAGCCGCACGTGCTGGTACAATCACATGATTGATTCTGAACAGGTACACGCATCGTTGATTTCACCTCCACTGATTATTGTACCATTACAATACTTTGGATAGTATTAATACTGCCAAGTTTATAGTGGTAACGTGACTATGGAAAAAGATAGGAGAAGGACCTGTTTATGCCCGCTTGAAGGGATCATCACAACTATTTCTAAAAAATGGGCCATTCTGGTCATCAGCATTCTCGGGCATCATGAACGATTGCGATTTACGGATATTATGAGTACCCTGGAGGGGATTAGTCCCAAGTCACTTACGGACCTTTTGAAAGAGCTTCAAAGAACAGGCCTGATCCAGCGGGAATCATTTTCTGAAATTCCTCCACGGGTTGAATATTCTTTGACGGAAGATGGAAAACAGCTGTGTGAAGCAATTATTCCGCTGATTCAATGGGCTGAGAAGAGAGATAACCTTCACTCGAAGACATGCAATTCGAAATGAGCCCATCCAACCACCAAGGATAATTGTTGGACGGCCCACCAGAGAACCCAAT
>JBAXMF010000291.1:0-3821 GCA_037134435.1 Methanomicrobiales archaeon
TGGACCGTTGCGGTTACTGTTTCGATGGCCTGGGCCTGCGCGGTCACACTCCGTTCCAGTTCTTTTGCAAATTCTGAAAGCTTCTGGAGTTCTGACGATACGTGCGATAACTCTTTTGATTTGCTGACTGCTATTTCAAAGGACGAGAGTAGATATTCGAGGAGTTTTCTGCGATTGGCTGCGACAACGTAGGTCTGGTCATCGTGACTGACCCGGAATTGCTTTTTGATCTGGTCCGGAGTCAGCCGCTCAACAGGAGTTGTGAGCATGCCTTCAATGAGCAAAAGATGGTCCGGAAGATTATAGGGTGGTGCGATGAAATTGTCTGCATTACATTCAAGGACCATTAACAGGTCCTCCATAGTGGATGCTGCGGTAAGAATCAGGACCGGTATCACAAAGAGTTCGTCATCAGCCTTGATCTGGCTGCAGACTTCAAATCCCATCTGTTCTCCGGTCGTACTGTCGCAGATCAGGAGGTTTGGTTTTTCTGCGTGAAGAGTTTCTATGAGTTGCGCGCCGTCGGCAAAAACGGTAACCCGGTAATCCCTCTGTTCCAGGTGTTCCTTAAGCAGAAGTGCCGCAGTTTCAGCAGTACTGACAATGAATATATCAATAACATTTTCATTTCCGTCTGAAGGTGGGTCATTCATCGCAATCTCTCTTACAGGATTAAAAACTCATGAAATTATATACCTGTTTATATGTTCTCCTCATAGAAACAAACTTTTGGGAACATGGCAGAACAATTGTTGCCTCATGAGAATGATTTGTAATCTAAAAGATCAACGCCACGGCACAACAATGAACCCGCTATTGGTATGTGCCGGATAGGACCCGAAAGTGGAATTTTTGGGAATACTCCCTTTCCTGCGGCATCACCATGGCCTCTTTTTTTTGCTCATAAGGAAAAAATTGAAAACTATAACCTTTCCAAGCCTGCATGTATGTACGGAACTCACATTCACGGGTAGGTATGAACATTCAACAGACCGAAAATCTGGCGGTAAAACCATTTTTAAAATGGGCCGGTGGGAAAGCCCAGCTACTTGATGCATTTGAATGCAGGTTTCCCCCCGAATTAACGGGTCACCGGTTATCGAACTATGTCGAGCCGTTTATCGGGGGCGGTGCCGTCTTTTTCGCAATAAATAACCGATATGGGTTTGAGACCGCCCATATCTGCGACAGTAACGAAGAGCTGGCCCTTGCGTACCGGGTTGTGAAAGCAAATGTCGATGCATTGATTGATACGCTTGGGCCAATGGAAACCAGGTTCCTTGAGACCCCCCAGGAAGGACGGTCAGAATTGTTCTATAAGACCCGTGAGGATTACAATAACAACAAGGAAAAAACTGACTTCCTGCACTACCAGTCCTCTTGGATACAACGCACCGCCGAGTTAATATTCCTCAACCGTACCTGTTTTAACGGACTTTTCCGGGTGAATTCGCGGGGCTGGTTCAACGTCCCGTTCGGCAGCTATAAAAATCCCCGGATACTTGATGAACGTACTCTCATTGAAGCATCCGCATCGTTGCAGAACACTGAAATTTCCATGGGGGATTTTTCCACCTGTGAGAAATTTATCGACAGTAATACATTTGTCTATCTCGATCCCCCGTACCGTCCGCTTAACCGGACCTCCAAATTTACCGGGTACTCAAAAGGCGGGTTTTCCGACCGTGACCAGGTCCGTCTGGCAGAATTTTTCAAAACTATTGACCATCGGGGCGCAAAAGTGATGCTCTCCAACTCAGACCCAAAAAACGAAGACCCGGACGACATATTTTTCGATGCACTTTATGCGGATTACCTGGTTGACCGGGTCCCTGCAAAAAGGGCAATTAATAGTAACGGTGAGCGGAGAGGGGAGATATCAGAACTGATCATCACAAATTACCCGACAAATTGCTCGACCTCCATGCAATTATCCCTGTCCAACAATTCCTGGTGATGAATCCCTGGCATTAGTGACCGGTAAACACCCCTCATTTTCCCTTGTGTACCTCCTGGGTGATGCTGTCGGTCAATTCCTGCAAAGGCCCTTCACTGGCAGGTCCCCCCTGGTACCACCTCTGAAAATCAGAATACCTCACGTCACGGGGTGGTAACCGGAAACGTTCAATATGATCGGTTTATATTCTGGCGAAACGAGTGAAACATACCCTCAGGCAGGAGTATTCGCGGATGAACAAGCAAGGTATCATTGTTATTCTAACCCTGCTGGTAGTGCTTGCATTATTCCAGCCCGTGTTATCGGCAGACATCAGTGCAGAAACAGGTTTTGTGACAGTCGTTTCAATACCGTCCGGGGCATCCATTTCTATCGACGGGAAACCGGTGGGGACTGCCCCTGTCATGGGCACCCCGCTCACCGCCGGGGTGCACCAGGTTCAGGCCACGCTACCCGGACACCAGCTGGCCGAAACGGGCTTTTCATTATCCCCCGGTGAGCAGAAAGCTCTTACCCTGAATCTTGTGCCGCTCGCACCGCCGGTTACATATACAGTATCCCCGACTGTCCCTACCCTGGAGCCGTTTCCGATCATCACCTATCCAACAATAATTACGCGCCAGACTACTATTCCCTTCACCATCCCGACGACCCGGCCGGTCACGATCACAATTCCCACGACTGAACCATTTGTTACCATTACCCTTCCGACTGTCACTCCGACCAGTTCGGTTACGGTTACCATCCCAACAACTGAACCGATAGTTACTATTACCATCCCGACTGTCATCACGACCCGGCCGACTACCCAGGTACCAGGCCAGGGTAAAGGCTGGATTGCCACCCATTGTAACGTGGATGGTGCAGTCGTTTCATTCGACCAGCAGTCTGCAGGGTGTCGTATTACCAATAGCGTCTGCACCGTGGAGGTAGGGACCACGGGGACACCGTACAGGACATTTACCGTGCAGGCACCCGGTTGGAACCTCTATACCGGCTCCGTCAGCAGCTGGCCGGGCGATGGACAGACCGTTAACCTGTATGCGACGCTGACCCCCGTCCCGCCACAAACGGGTGTAATCGTTGTCACAACAAACCCGGACGGAGCGGCAATATACCTAAACGGTGATTTCCAGGGCTTCGCCCCGATGACCCTCCAGGACCTTGCCCCCCGGCAGTATACGGTGATGGCGAAACTGGATGGATACAGCCCCGTATCGCAATATGTCAGTGTTTACAGTGGCCAGACTTCCTATTCTAACATAGTCCTTAACCCTTCCCCCCAACCCCCTAGGAATACCGGGGATGTGATTTTTGTTTCGAACCCCCGGGGCGCCCAGGTCTTCGTGGATAGTGTCTACAAGGGGGTCACCTCGCAGACGGTCACCTTGTTTCCGGGAAATCACAATATCCGGCTTACAATCCCAGGATATTATGACTGGACCAGCACCGTGTACGTTGCTGCAAATACCCGGCAGACGGTGACCGCCACGCTAATTGCTGTTGGCTCCTCCGGGTGGATAACCATCTCATCCAGCCCGTCCGGAGTAAATGTTTACCTTGATGATCTGTTCCGTGGACAAACGGACTCATCAGGTTCATCTCTTATTAATGGTGTCTCACCTGGGACACATGTGCTTAAACTTACAAAACCCGGGTATATTGATTTCACAACGGCTGTACCGGTCAGTTCAGGTGTACAGTCGCCAGTAACCGCCATCCTTACCCCGCGGGGGGCAGGCCCTGCACCGACAAGTTCCCCCGTTACCGACGGGATCAGTGCTGTATCCACGCCGGCAGGAGCAGGGATCTATGTCGATAATGTATACCTGGGTATTACACCGGCAACTCTTACCGGGATTGC
>JBAXMF010000292.1:0-3811 GCA_037134435.1 Methanomicrobiales archaeon
CTTTTTCCTGATGCCCCGAAGTCAGTTGTAGGTTAGAATTTTACGCTGAAAAGGTGATAAAACCTGCGTCGATCAAAGCGGGAGCAACGACGTCGCTGGAGATAGGAATCCTAGCAAAAACGAAAGGAAAGGTCCCTCTCGAAGTCACGGCACTCTTTCGCGATTACAATGATCGGAAGTACCACGAAGTTCATGCCTTCTGGATCGATGTCATTGAAACGGGTAAAGACTCATCCCCTCCATCTGGCACTCCCCCGTCACCTGCCAGCCAGTTTCCACCAGGACCGGTTTCACAAAAACAACTCCCCGCCGGTCTTGTGGATAAGTATATCGAATCGGAATTTATCGGAAAGGGCGGTTTTGCCCGGGTATTTCGTGCAAAACGAAAGGACGGGAAATATGTGGCCGTAAAAATCCCCATTTCCCTGGATGAAGCGACCGGAAAATCGTTTATTGCAGAGATCCAAAACTGGATAAGATTAAATCATCCCAACATCGTGAAAATTTATGATTTCAACATCATGCCCCTTCCGTACTTTGAGATGGATCTCTGTGATTCCTCGTTGGCAGAGGTAAAAAAACCCATTGAATCCGAAGAGGCTGCCTGGATCATCTTCAACGTCGCTGAAGGGTTGAAATTAACACATTCCCGGAAGATCGTTCACCGTGATTTAAAACCGCAGAATATTCTGATGAAGGAAGGGACGCCAAAAATATCGGACTGGGGCCTCAGCCGGGTCATCACGGAATCTTCCGTTTCTACCGCTACCTCATTCACGCCGTTTTATGCGGCACCGGAACAGATCAACAACCGGGTAAAGGATGAACGGACTGATATCTGGCAGCTCGGTGTGATCCTTTACGAACTCGTTACCGGTGTGTTGCCGTTCAAAGGCGATAGTATGGTCGAGGTCGGAATGAGTATCGCCGCAAAAGACCCCGTACCCCCGGGGGAAATAATTCCCGGTACGAAAGCGTTTGAAGCCGTAGTGTTGAAATGCCTCCAGAAAGAACCGGCGATGCGGTACCAGTCCGTTCTTGAACTGCAAAAAGACCTGGCGATGTACCTGAGGCAAAATTATACCGAATTGTTGAACACGAGTGTCAGCGTCAAGGATTACTCCCAATCGGCATATTATTGCGGGGATCTCGTTATGATCAATATGCTAACCGGGGATATGGCAACTGCCTATAAGTATCTCCTCGACCTCGTTCGTTATTCCAAAGGTGATGTGAAGGCTGAAGTACAGGAATTATCCGAACAACTAAAAATGCGAATGGAAATGGGAATAACAGAAATACCTGAGGAACTGATCCAGAAAGCGGACCTCATCGTGCATCAGGTTACCATCGGGTTCAGGAAGAAGGGATAAAGGAAAATTTGAGGGTCCTATCCATAACCCGGCACAAAACAGATCAGGGAAATCCCTTATTAATTTCTTCGCGACTTACAACCCGGCAGAACATAATTGTATCAGGGGTGGTCATCCTCCATCCAATACGAACGATTTCCCACCCGGATGCGATAATGATCCGGATAGCCCTTCATTTTTGTGATAGCGGAATCTGAAAAAATATCGCTCGATTCCTGGTCTATTTATCTACCCACACGTTCTCGCGAAAGCCTAAAAAAAAGAGAATCTATTGCTGGTTCCTGAACTGATACCCAGGTGCCGTCCGAAACACCTCAAAATAATTCCCTAATAGGTCGTTTTCCAGCTCTTTCAGGTTATGCAACGGGATCGGTTTATCCACAAGATAATACGAGAAGTAGAGACCTTTCACATCCCACGATTTCCTGCTATGATCCTGTAACAGGTTCAGACAATGTTGTGATTGCCCGATGTAGATAATATCCTGTGATTCCTCAATCGTGAGGAAATATCATCCTGCTCCGGGTTGCACATCCCTGGTATGTTCTGTATCGAGTGGTTTTCTCTCACACTATTGACACACCCTTCAAGCCGTGCCCCCAGGACTCCCAATCACGGGGAGCGGAGTGATACCTGGTGAACATCCCCTGCCGAATTAAATCCAAGGGCATATGAACTTGAGTTACTTAACCAATTCATATGAGATACATTTTTCTCACATTCGCCATCCTGGCACTGGTCCTTGCTATCGCCGGGGCCGGGTGCACCACGACTACACCTCCGGCCACCATACCAACCGCAACAGCCACTCCGTCTCCGACTGCCATCCCGACATCCACCGTGACGGTGAACACCCCGGCGAACCTTTCTGCCGATGAGCAGCGGGTGTCCGCGTTTGTCGCCGAGGCGGTCGTATACGGCCGTGAACACGGGAGGCAGGCGTCGCTCGCTGAATTCAATGACCCGAACGGCTCTTTCGTCCGGGGAGACCTGTACATATTCGCAGCCGATTACAACGGGACATCCCTCGCATCTATTGCCCTGCCCCAGCGGGTGAATACGTCATTCTACAACGATATCGATGTGACAGGCCAGTATTACATGCGCAACAAGATCAACATCTCACGAAGCGGCGGCGGGTTCATCACTATCCATTTCCCGAATCCAGTCCATAACTTCACGGTCGAACCGAAGCTCTGCTACGTGCACGATATTGACGGGACATACTGGATTGGGGCAGGCATGTATAACCAGTCAAACGTGACGGCCCACACGTGAAACCTGCCAGATGATGCTCCAAATGGTCTTTTGGAGACCTGGACGAATTACCCGGGGGCAGGAAGACCGGTAGGTGTGACCATGCACCCGGTATGCCCCCTGCCACAATATTCTATCCGAATACCCCGCATCTTGCTGCGGGGTGCACCGACGCCTAGTTGACGGGATTAAAAAAATGTGATTCGATGAATAATTGTACATAATTCCACTTGGATAATGTTTACCCGGAACTCGTACATATCATTGGTGAACGTGACCCCGGGGGGACCCGCGATGGATTGTACCAGCCAGGTTTGAAGTAGTTGATATGCCTACTCCTGTTCACCTGGTACATTACGTAATCCAATGTTTTTGCATCCCGAATGCCAGGGGCTCCACCAGAATCCCAGGTAATATCATCGTGTATCCCGATGATTTCTTGAACGTTAATCGGTTCTTCGGACAAAATGCGGAGGGCCTCAATGAAAGGTGTGGGGTGATACGTGTTCAATTGTTCGTTATTCTTTCAGGAAGACCCGTTTTTACATCTCACCCTCAACTCCCGTATCCCCGCCCCACCAAACCTAAAGCCCAAGGCCACACCACCGCAGCGCCTTTGTCCGCATCTGTGCGGGCTGCACATAAGAATTTCGCCAATCGAAATCACGAAGCGGGGGGAAGGAGACAATTATAATTCGGCCGTTCGGGTTCTAACGGGAATTCAAAAAAACGCTGCACCCACGTACAGGTGAGCGGTTAACACCGATTTGCGATTAATAATGGTTATCTCATTTGTTGACACTATGTAATTCAGCAAAGGAACCGTTATGGAAAAAGCAGACACATCCGAACCTTCACCAGATGGGGGAAAATCTCTTGCAGACCAGGGAATTTTTGAGAAAATCTTTGAACGTGGTCTCTGGAACCTGCGGTTTATTGTACTTCTTGGTGTAATCTTTGGCGCACTCTCCGCAATCGTCCTGTTCATTGCAGGCTCTCTGGAGATATACCACATTCTTGTGGGATTTATCCAGGTCACACAACATCCGCTCACACACGAGCAGATCCTCATCGGAATTATCGGGGCGGTGGATTTTTACCTCATCGGGCTAGTCCTTATCATATTTAGTTTCGGTATCTACGAACTCTTTATTTCTGATATTGATGTTGCACGGATGCAG
>JBAXMF010000293.1:0-3811 GCA_037134435.1 Methanomicrobiales archaeon
CTTTCCGCCACGCATGAGTGCCACGCGGTCACAGATATCCCGGACAAAATCCATGTCGTGCGAGACGACGATGAACGTTTCGTCCATCTCATCGCGGGCGTGCAGGATAGAATGTTTCACGTCCTGTTTCGTGATCGGGTCCATTGTACCGGTTGGCTCATCAAGGACCACGAGTCGCGGTTCCCTGATAAGCACCTGAGCCAGCGCTACCCGGTGCCGTTCACCGTCGGAGAGCTCTGCAGGGAGCCGGTTCAGAATTTCTTCAGCCCGGCCGATTTCAAACCCGGCAACACTCAGCGTAATCAGGGCTTTCCGGATTGCCAGTTCCCTGGGAAATTCAAGGCCGATCGAATCCGTCAGGTTGTCGAGCACCGTGCGGTGAGGGAAAAGATCGTATTCCTGGTGGAGCAGGCCGATGTATCCCTTGGCCCGGCCCCGCTGGTCAATACCGGGTTTTGTCATGTCCACCCAGTCGTTACCGATACGGATGTTCATCTCGCCACTTGTGGGTTCGATAATCCCGGAGATGATCCGCGAGAGCGTGGTCTTGCCCGCCCCGCTTTTTCCAATAATGCCGAAGATCTCTTTCTCTGCGACATCAAACGTAACGGTATTCACGGCTTTTACCACACCGCGGTCAACCGAGATATACCGCTTGGTGACATCACGGGCAGAGAGGATCGTCTCCCCGATCTCCGGCGGCAATGACTCCTCAATCTCGTGGTAATCCCTGGCAAAAGAACGTATCACACTTTTTGGTGACCCAATGGCGGTAATTCCCCCATCGGTCAGCAGTATAGCACGGTTCGCCATGTCCTCGATCACCTGCGAGAAGTGCGAGGTTACGACCATGCCCATGTTGTTCTTTTTTGCTGCTTCGGTGAGCATCCCATGCACAAGCCGGGCGGTTTCAGGGTCGAGCGTCCCGGTGGGTTCATCGGCAAAGAGCATTGCCGGATCTTTTGCGAGCTGGCGGGCGAGCACAACCCGTTGCTTCTCACCGCCCGAGAGGTCCCGGGCGATATGCATCATCCTGTGTGAGAGCCTGACCTGGTCGATCAGATCTGCTGCACGGTTGATCGCTTTATCCTGGGGGTAGTCGATGTCATCGAGAGCGTGGAGCACGTTCTCAATCACGCGGTCGTCGCCATACAGGGCAAATGTACGCTGGAACATGATTGCCGTCCGGTGCATTACCCGGGCCTTCATGCCGTCAGTCTGTTCCCCCCAGAGATCGACATCTGTTGCGGCCAGGTTTCCACTGCAGTGGGGACATGGGTTCCCAGCCCGGCTTTGCACATCCATGTGGTCGCAGGTGTCACATGCCGACATGTGGTAGATTACAGAACCACGGGTCGGCGGTTCTTCTACGCCCCTGAGCAGGTGCATAAGCACACTCTTTCCCGAACCACTCCTGCCGATGATACCAACAATATCTCCCTCCGGGATTTCAAAAGAAATATTATCAAGGACGCATTTGCCCTCGAAGTTCATGCAGAGGTTTTGGACACTAATGAATGGTGACGTCAATTGTATCCTCCGGAAAGGCTATACAGGTTCAATAGCATCTGTGTGAGATACAGGTTTTATTCGCTCACAGCCGACGCAGTCTTCGCTTTTTTTGCAGGGTCCCAGTCCCCATCCAATAGCCCGGCCTCGTTTAAGGGGCCCGGTTCCGTCAAAGTTCGGCATTGTAAATCCTCATACTTATTGGTATTGAATTATTACCCGTATGAGCGTAAATAGGTAAGGATCAGGTACCGACAAAAATCTCCGGGGTGGGGGAATACCGGTGCATCACCCAGTCGTCCTCTGGATACACCGGCACACCATGCATTACTCTTTGCCACGATCCCAGAACCAACGATCTCTATTTTGAACCGGGTGCACCAATTACGATCTTTAGGGCGGTTATGATCTCCGGCAGCATCTCGGCCGGGAACCCCATCACCATCTCATCATCGGCAATCCCGGAGAATTTCCTCGACCCATCACAACCGAGCGAGAAATTCGGTCGCCCTGTCAGGTATGTCTGGGCCGTAGCGTCAGAACAGACCGACTGGATTCCGGAGAATCCCGCATGAATTCTCCCGCCTAGCGTGAAGAGCGCACTCTGGGAAAGTTTGAGCATGTTCCGGGGATTCGTCACGATCATAATTACATTCGGGGTGAAGGGCGTCTTTTCAAGCGGGGCATACCATGTTGCGTAGGTGTCGCCTGTGCCTAGATGGGGGACCTTGTCGATGGTCCGTTTGCATGCAGCAGCGCTGTTGTATTTTCCCAGTTTGAAATAAAAATCCCCGCTCTTCAGGGTCGGGGTAATCTCCCTGAGGCCCAGTGCCCATGCACCGCCATTGCACTCGTGTTTTCCGGCTGTAGCATAGAAGATTCTCCCTTCATTCCGGGCGAGGTTCACCATTGAACAATGTCGAATTGTTTTATCCAGTTCCTCCATGCCTGCGGGGATCTCGTCTTTGTTCATTGCAAATTTGATCGCTACCGGAGACCCTTTCAGGTTAAGTAATTTTTTGAGAATCTCGGCAGCCTCTGCATAATTGACCGGTATTTTATTGGTTACGTTGCTCATTTCGAGGCCTCAGGGCTCCCTGCATCAGGAAACCTTAGTTACTCATATGAGCAAAAATACTTAAAATGAGTGAATGTACGAAACGAAAACTACACGATTATCGTGGGCACTTCGGGCACCGGCCCTCTGCCACTTTTAGGCAACCGGCCATCTCGATCCTTTTCCCGTTGACAAGCGCATCGGCGATTTTTGCCCTGGTTTTCTGGAGATCCCGCCACGCGGTTTTACGTGAGACCCCGAGTTTCTCTGCGGCCTCTTCCTGTTCCAGGCCTTCCAGATCGATAAGCCGGATCAGCTCGATCTCCTCCGGGTTTAACGAGATGCCCATGCCATCTTCCCGGGGGCAGCAGCGGGGCTCGTAACATCGCGACTCTCCCAGGCCTTCAATATTACGCCTGACACGGGGTCTTCCCCTACGGGGGCACGGGTTTGTTACGGGGCCTTCGCAGTCCACTACGCTATCTTCCTTATCAGTCATAGTATCATTTTAGAAATTAATGTTCCCGGGTGGAATGGATTTAATATACTCTTCCAAAAATTCATGGATCGGGTGAAAAAAGGTCCATTATTTTCACTATTCCGTGAATTAATGGTTTTTCAGGATCGCTGCTTTATCTGCAGCGGGGCCCATGTCCACAGCGGTGGGGCGCATTATCTGTGTTTTCACCGGGTTCGCAGCAGCAGGAATTTCCAAATTTCATAGGCGATGCGCAGGAATCCCGTTGGCTGATCCCACCGGCATGGTGCGGGTGCTTTTCACCGCATGCACAGGTATGATCATCAATACAATCTTGTTCAGGGGATGGAGTAGATTCCTCGTTGTTAGTTTTGTTTGTTTGTTCTGGCAAATGTATCACCGGTTGATACGGTTTCCCGTACTATAATTACACATATGAGCATAATCATTAAAAGATAATCCGTTGTGCATAAGAATTGCTGCCCTGATTATGGACAATCCAGGCCCACAAAAAAACAAGATTACTGGGCTGGCACATCACATGCTGCTTTATCTTTTGTAATCAGGCATTTCCTGATATTCCGGAAATACATCCAGTGCAGGATCAGGTGGATAATAATCAGTGCAGCAAATACCAGTGACGTGTAATTGTGAAGGTTCAGCCACTGGCTTCGTGGTATGTTCAGGAACAATGACCAGCTGTTCCCCCGGCCTCCACCTGATGGAAGGACCAGGTACAGCACAAGCCCGGAAATGAGCGACGGAAT
>JBAXMF010000294.1:0-3804 GCA_037134435.1 Methanomicrobiales archaeon
ATGAAAGAACATCTCATGTTGAACAGGGAAATAATGGCACGTCTTCCGAAACAGATTCAGACCGATGTGGAATATATCCCAAAACAGGTTGAAACAAAAACCCCCGGGCAAAGGGAACCTGGAAAGAAAACCGCTATGGAAAAACCCTCTGAAATAATGATAGGGTCCTGAATATCTCTTTATTCCCTTGTGATTCAAAGATCAAGGTATTCATAGAATAGAAAAATGGCTGCGTTGAAACCATCCATTCTTTCACACTCCATCCAACCCGGGTCCCATACACCCCCGATACATCAAATGAAGCCGTGATATCCTCATCAGCAACAGATGACCCTCCGTCCCACTCCGCATGACGTATCCGATGGTGACCGAAATCATTTTGCCTGATATGACAAACGGGGAAAATTCCACTTTTATCCTGCTGCAGAGGATCGCATGGATCTCGCGGGCGTATATTTCCCATTCGAAGATAATAGAGAGGTCACATTGAGGATCCAGAAGTCACTTTCCCTTAGTTCTATCAAACTGTTCTCGTTCGAACTCAAAAAGTATTAAATTTTGGAAATCTCCGTCATTCGTATTTCCAGGCGGTTTCCAATTCCAGCTGGGCCAACGAGGGTTACCTGGTCGTTCTTAAAATGGCTGATGAACCCCAATTGATCGATGAGATCCGCAGGATGAATAATTCCTTTGGTATAGGCATCTTGAACAAATTAATTCTACTATCGAAAAGTTGAAAGAAAGCCCAAAAAGGTCTTTTGAATAATTATCCGATTAAATACTATTCAATTTTCTGAACCAATTCTTCCCATTTTTGCAAACACTGTGTCGCAAGTGTGAAGGCATCGGTTACTTGACCATTCTTAATATATGTAAATTTGGCAGAGATAATCGGTGTATTGTTTTTTCCATCCCCAGAAAGATCCAATTTATATTCGGTGGGCCCTTTTTGTATATCGTCTTCGAATCGACGGGTTTTAGCGAGTTTTAAATGTTTTACACCATTTGCGATATCCGCACAATACCGGAGACATTCATTATCAGTAACAATAGTCTCAGCTTTCTTTCTTGTCGGTCCGGGCAACGATTCGTCATTTTTAATCCAGTCCTTTAAATGATGACAATTCATGAAAAACATCAGAATCACATCATAGTAAAAATCTGAAAGACGATCGTGGGTACGTCCTTCATCGATTTCCTTAATTCTCTGATAAAACCGCTTCACGCGTTCAAACTGTTCGAGATATTTGGGAGTATCGGACATCGAAAAATTATGTCCGTGTATCAAAATCTGCCATCGTCCGCTGGGTCGGGTTCGCCCACTCCTGCAACTTCAATGCAACAGCCTGCCGGGATTTAGGGTATTGCTTGAGTTTCTCCGTTGCACAATACTTGCCATCTTTGAATACAAGATAACCTGCAAGTTCTTTACTGATAAGGACCTCCATCTCCTGTTTGATCTTATCGATGAGTGACTGCCGGGACGTCGGCGTCACCAGTTCGAAGAGGCGTTCAAGACCATCCTCGCACATCTGGTAGGGTGTTTTTCCATTCGACCGGGTGTCGAACAGCTGCATTACACTATCGATGAGTCCCCTCCGGATCTCATAATGCTTCATCTCGGGAACGAGACTGAACGGGATCTCCGGTAATTTCCTGAGGTCCTGGCCTTTCATGCCGACGAGAGCATTCCGCAATGGTATATCATGTATATACTGCTCTTTCCTCAAATCAAACGAATCTTTGACAACCATCTCGCAGTGATCGCCATCATTGTTGAAGGCCAGCCTGCTGCTCATCGTATCGGGTGGCGTTGAATGTGCCGGGAAACCATATGTTGAGAGACTCCGGGAGTCAAGATTGCGATATGCATCGAGTTGTCCACTTTTTGATTCATCATCGCATGTAAGGTCTATTACCACCCAGCCCCTGGGACCACTGGCAAAAATGTCCGGTACCCGGGTTTTTCCTGTAACAGATTCAGATAAGGGTGACTCCACGCGATAATTCGTAAACCCCGTTGCAAAAAATGGACCAATAAAATTGACTTTTTTATAGGTGTGGAAAAGCTGTATCGTGTTACGCCAGAGAACGATACGGTTATCGGTATCAGGCAAACATCTCAACCCCGTCGAAGTAGATTGATGTCTTGCCTGCGTTATCCTCGCCCTGTACGGTCGCAATCCGCGGTGCTGCATTTACGCATCCTTTGCCAGGCACTGTCAGGTAGGCATAGTTCGGCCCGACGTCCATGAACACACGGTCCCACGTATGGAGATCAACACCACGGAACCGTTTGAAATCTGATTCAGATTCCGTCTCTACGAGCCAAAGGTTCATCGTACTTTTTCCCATCGATACTGCCTGGGCAAATGCATCGAGATCGATATTCTGGGTAAAGTCGAGTTCGAATGCACCCATCTTATTGTCGCGGATCTTCGTTGCTTCAAGGATTGCGTCTTCGTACCGATTTGCCATATCAGAGATCGAGAGCATCACCTCGTCCACATCCACGGCCCGGTTGATGGTCACTTTACCAGTGCTGTACCATTCTGCAGAAATAGCAACCGATCCCCCGCTAATCTTCTGCCACCGTGTACTGTAAATTGCGAATTTTTCCTTTGCGAGCGTCAGGACATCTTCAAGCCCCTGTATTTGCCGTGTCGCCCCACCATACCAGGCTTTCAGACTGAAATTACCCGCGTTTTCTTCAGGGGTGAGCCCATCGGAGAATTTCAGCCCAACCCCTTTCTCTTTCCATGATTCGACTGCTCCAAGTGATAACAACTGGTTGCGGGACAACCAGCACCGGTCAAGCCCCTTCGTACTTTCGACCCACTTGGTGATCGCGGTCTCTGATTCACTGGCATCGAGAAGGCTATACAAAATCCAAACCCGTTTTCGTGTTGAATCCAGCAGGAGCGATCCCGGTGAATGGCCACCCTCATTCACATGCCAATGCTCAACATCCAGTTTTTTCCATCGGCCATATCCCTCAGGACAGGGGAGTTCACTCAATGTCAGATTGCTCTCAATCAGGTTTGCTTTCAACTGTGTCGAATGAGTGGCGCCAAAGTGGGATAACGATTCTTCGTTATCTTCGAAACCTGCCTGCAATAAATTTTTCATTTCAGCAAATGTCTGGAGATGGGGCATGTTGGACTCTCACAAGGAATTCATATAGCTTTTATTACTACTTTCGCGATGTGATCCTTTATTACTTTCTCGTTGATACGTTAATAAATTGCCAGATATACGCAGCAAATTGTGATTTTGTGAGTTCTGTTTCACTGTTTTCCTACGTTATACCTTGTTTGTTGCACGTTATGAAACGGTGAAAATGAAAATAATACAATTCGTAAGTTAATGATTCAAATAAGGACAGATAAACCGTTTGAAAAAGACAATGCAAGATTGTTTCGCCAGGAAATAAAAGATTTACGAACTCACAATCCTACTATTATCGCCATGGGAAATGATGTTTATACGATTCTGACGAGAAACCTTTCGAATGAATTCAAAATTTTAAAAATACCTCATTAAAGTATTTACTGCAGCAAGGAAAAATATAGAGAAGAAGTCAGCTGCATTTTGCAGTATGAATAAAACAAACCCTATTTCCATTAAAAACGGATTGAATAACAGGAATTGAAATGGTTGAAGATTCAGAAGAATTTCGCATTCTATATCGCGGAATGACAGAACAAACCGCAGAACGCCTCCTGAAAGAGAACGTGTTCACAAATAAGGGATTTACCGATACGACGTACAATCCATGGAATGCATGCGAACCACTAGAGGAGG
>JBAXMF010000295.1:0-3798 GCA_037134435.1 Methanomicrobiales archaeon
GTGTTCAACGCCGTACAGCATGCTGCAATCACGGCCCTTTCAGGACCACAGGAATGTGTCAGGGAGGCCTGTGCAGTCTACCAGGAGCGGCGTGACATCCTGGTAAAAGGACTTAACGATCTGGGCTACAACGTCCCCGCCCCCAAAGCGACCTTCTATGTATGGATGCAGGTCGAAGACTGCATGAAATTTTCAGCGATGATGCTTGATAAGGCGGGGATTGTCGTTACGCCCGGTCTCGGCTTTGGACGATGGGGTGAGGGTTATGTAAGGTTTGCTCTGACCCGGCCGAAGGAACGCATCATCGAAGCACTGGGAAGGATGAGGGGGCTTCCGGCATGAAACTTCCCCCACACCTATCAGTTCAGGGCGGGCACCTTGCCATTGGTCCGCATGACCTGGTGGCCCTTGCCAAAGAGTATGGGACCCCGCTCTATGTCACTGATGAACAGCGGATCTGTGATAATTATGCGCGGTACCAGAAAGCCCTGGTTACCCTGTACCCGAAATCGAAAGTGCTCTATGCCGCAAAGGCCAATGGCAATGTCGCACTTCTCCGTGCCCTGGGAAAACTCGGTGCCGGCGCCGATGTCTTCTCACCCGGGGAACTCGGGCTCGCCCTGTCGGTAGGAATGAAACCAGCCGACCTCCTCTTTAACGGGAGTTCAAAGAGCCCGGGCGACCTCGCCCTCGCAGTCGCACATGGTATCACCGTGTCAGTTGACTCGCTGGATGAACTCCACCAGCTCGATGCGGCTGCAAAAGCCGGCGGGAAAAAGGCACGGATCTCGTTCCGTGTCAACCCTGCGCTCCACATTCCAACCCACCCGAAAATAGCGACAGGGGTCGTATCAAGCAAGTTCGGTATTGCTCACGATCTGATCCTGTCCGCGTACAGGGAGGCGCTCGGGTGCAGCAATGTGGTACCGGTTGGAGTCCACTGCCACATAGGCTCCCAGATCCTCGAGATCGAACCCTTTGTAAAAGCGGCTGAAGTTATGGTTCGGGTTGCCAAAGAGCTGACCGATATCGGGGTAGTTCTTGAATTTATTGACCTTGGCGGGGGCCTCGGCATTCCCTACCACCACGACACCGATCCCGCGCCAAGCCCCGAGGAGTACGCCCGGGCAGTGGTGCCGGTGTTTGTCGAGGGTATCACCGCTGCAGGTATCAGCCCAGCACTCTGGGTGGAGCCCGGGAGATATCTCGTTGCCGATTCTTCGGTACTTCTCACCCGCGTGAACTCCGTCAAATTCGGGCACAAAAATTTTGCCAATGTAGATGCAGGGTTCAACCTCCTCATCCGGCCGACCATGTATGACTCCTACCACGAGGTCATCGTCGCCAACAAGGCAGCGTCAGCGGCAACAGGGACCTATTCAATTGCGGGTCCGATCTGTGAAACCGGTGATATTTTAGCTGCTGACCGGTTACTCCCGGCAGTAGAAGCAGGGGACATCATCGCGGTTCTTGATACAGGGGCCTACGGGTTTGCCATGGCATCCCAGTACAACTGCCGGCCCCGATGTTCCGAAGTCCTTGTAAAAGGAAAAGAAAAGGCGCTCATGCGGAACAGGGAGACCACGGAGGACATCACCTCCACGATGGTCACACCGCCGTGGCAGCAATAAGTGAGGGGTTACCCCGGTGCAATTCCACTACGCGCTTGTCGATGACCTGCTCAGCAGGGAGGAGTTCGAGCGGCTGGTCGAAGAGAAGATCCGGAATTGCGGCGACCTGGTCGATGAACTGACCGGTGCAATGCTGGTCGTTGCCGATCTTGGCCGCCAGCATGTGAAAATACACGGCCTGGTGGCAAAATCAAGTCTTTTTTCTTTTTTCGCAAAAGTTATCGAGAAGAGTGAACCGAAGGAGTTTGACCGGACTGACGGGGAGAAAGGCCTTGTTGCCACGATCCTCGTCGGAGATGATACCGGTGAGACCAGGTTAGTCCACTGGGACGAGAAAGCCATGGCTGCCCAGGAGATCGAGAAAGGTGATGTCCTGGAGGTCATTGGGAAACCAGGGAAACGACCGGGGGATATCATGGCACTGGCGATCAGAAAGGCCTCCTGCGAGATCGTATGCAGGAGCAACATACCACCACTCAACACGGCCCCGGCAGAACGTGTGACGGTTGAGGCACGGTTGCTTTCGCTGGAGGAGCCCAGGTTTTTCACCCGCCGTGACGGTACAGGGGGTGAGATGCGGGGTGCAGTTATTGGTGATGGGTGCGGGACCGCGCGGCTCATCAGCTGGATGCCGGAAATCCTCGATGAGCTTGTACCCGGGACGACACTACGTATTACCGGTGCGGTCGATCGTTCCCGTCCTCCCGTGAGGGAATACAGTGTAGATGAAAAAAGCACGGTAGAGCCAATAGAAATGGAAATTGAGGTCCTGATGAATCCCGTTGCTGGAGTGGGTAACGAGGGTGTATATTCTATCCGGGGGACGGTTTCCCGGGTCCTGCCTGCAAGGTCTTTCATCGCGAAGGATGGCACCCGGTCCCATGTCCGGAATATCCTTGTCAGGGATGATACGGGCGAGATCAGGGTTGTATTCTGGGGGGATACAGCGGTGCAGCATTATTTTTCGGGGGACTCCATCACGATTTATAATGCCACTGCGCGGGCAGGAAGGACCGGTGAATGTGAACTCAGTGTCAGCCGGAGTAGCTCCATATCAATTGAAACCCAGGTATTCAGGCAGCCAATAGTGGTCCAGGGGACAATCCTTGCGGACAGGAGAGGGACATTGATCGATGACGGGACTACCTCGTACCTTATCGAAGGAGAACACCCGCACGGGCGCGAAGTCCGTGTTACCGGTACGCTTACCGGTCACACGATTACACCGGAAACCATTGAAGCCGTAGAACTGTCCCCTGAACCGGTCCTCATGCGGTGCCGGTACTTAAAGGAGCAGATTGACTCGCCACTACCAGGCATTCAGGGACCTCCCGGCCACGCCACGTGATATGCAGGCTCCCGCATCATGGAAAGCATAATTTCCACGCAACTGTTTTTATCACTTTCACCCTGCGCACATGCCAGAGGCATATATGCGAGGGTATAAGATGTTATTTTAGTAAGAGGTAGATAAGAAATGACCACCACAGGTCCACTAGAACTTGATGACTTACCCGGCGTTGGTCCAACCACCGCCGAAAAACTCCGGGAAGCCGGATTTGTCACCGTTGAAAGCATTGCAACAGCTTCCCCGCTCGATCTTGCGGAGACCGCCGAGATTGGAGAGGCCGTTGCGAAGAAGATGATCAAGGCCGCCCGTGAAATGGTCAATATTGGCGGTTTCAAAACAGGAAAGGATGTTTTTGAGCAGCGGAAGGAGATTAGGAAACTGCAGACCCGTGTCCCCGATCTCGACACCCTCCTTGGCGGGGGACTTGAAACACAGGCAATCACCGAGATGTATGGTGAATTCGGGTCAGGTAAAAGCCAGATCGTTCACCAGCTCGCGGTAAATGTTCAGCTCCCTGAATCTGATGGGGGGCTGCACGGAAGCGCGATCTATATCGATACCGAAAACACGTTCAGGCCGGAACGTATCGAGCAGATGGTCAACGGTCTCGAAATTGATAATGCCGATCCGCAGGAGTTCTTAAAAAACATCCATGTCGCGCGTGCCCACACCTCAGATCACCAGATGCTTCTCATTGATACAGCACGCGAACGTGCTGCCGAAATGAAGGAGTCTGATATGCCAGTCCGGCTGTTTATCATCGATTCCCTGACCGCCCATTTCCGTGCAGAATATGCCGGCAGGGGGACCCTCGCA
>JBAXMF010000296.1:0-3794 GCA_037134435.1 Methanomicrobiales archaeon
CTTTTAGGAGGTCTTTTTTGGGACTTTGGAAAAGACTACAACCCAAATAAAGGCCAGATATTAGTTGGATTTTGGTAAAATAGCCCAATTTAGCCTTTTTCGGCATCAGACCCACGCGGGGGCAAATGCGGGCGATTTAAACGAACGAGAATGGATTTTAAAAGTTGTAGCGGTGTATGGATACCCCCTGCAGGTATCGTTTCGTTAATTCGGGCGTAAAGTAGAGGGATTTGTCCACTTTTGAGGATAACATGGAAAGTGCAGTCTTTCGTTTTTTTTTATACCAGGCCTGCCAACAGGGAAACCGTTATCATATAGATTCTCGGTTGGAGATAAACGCATAACTTAAAGGCCATGTGATTTTTAGCGGCGGAAAAACAGAGTCAGGGGGTCGCGTCGACCCCTTATTCATCTCCTCTGGTGAGGGTATTCCCAATTGAAAGAGTGATGACAACAGAAAAAGAAAGATGTACCGATGACTTCGGACGCCCTCATCAAACCTATTGTCCGGGGGCCCTGGCAACGAATGACTGCCGATCTTCATGGTAGAGCCGCACTACGTCCCCGATCACGATAATCGCCGGGGGTGTGACGCCAACTGCCGTTGCCCTGCGACAAATATCCTTTAACGGGGCTACCGTGACGCGCTGGTCTTTACGGAGGCCCCGCTCGATGATCGCTACCGGTGTTTCCGGGTTTTTTCCGTGAGTGAGCAGGGACTCTGCAATATTAGGGAGGTTTTTCACCCCCATCAGGATGACAATGGTCCCCCGGCCTTGTGCAAGGAGTTCCCAGTCAAGGGCAGTCCCGGCTTTTTTCGGGTCCTCGTGCCCGGTGAGGATGGTCACCTGTGAAGCATACTTCCGGTGGGTAAGCGGGATGCCGACCGCAGCAGGAACGGCAACCGCACTCGTGACACCCGGCACCACTTCCACGGGAATCCCGTGAGCGATGAGGACTTCGAGTTCCTCCCCGCCACGGCCGAATACAAACGGGTCTCCCCCCTTCAGCCTGACCACCCGTTTGCCGGCCTGTGCCCGGGCGACCATAAGTACCTCGATCTCGTCCTGTTCGAGAGTATGATCACTTCCGTATTTACCACAATCAATCTTTTCTGCGGCAGCCGGGAGTGAGTCCAGCACATCTTCACCCGGAAGCTGGTCATAGAGGACAACTTCGGCCGAATCTATCACTTCCCGTGCCCGCAATGTCAGGAGACAGGTACCACCGGGACCGGACCCCACCAGATATACCATGCCTGTCATTTAGAAATCCCCAAATGTTTCCCCATCATTGTGTCCACCATAAACAATACCGTTCCCTGGCATATCCGCGGGCCCGGAAGTACAACTCTGGTCCTTCTTCATTTGTTACCTCCTGCTCCTTCATCCCGCATGCTGATACCAAGCTGGGTATAAGCCTCCTTAATCAGTTCACGGGCCTCGTTATGGATCTCAACACCGCGGTCCCGGGCTTCTGCGACCGTCCTGACATCATGCTCTACCCTGACCTCGCGGGTGCCATCAAGCGAGAGAACTGATGCGATCAAGTGCCCGTTCCGGCAATAGATACCGAGGGGGGTGAAGCACCCGCCGCCAACCTCTTCCATTACCGCCCGTTCAATCGCAACGTCAGAACGGGTAACCGGGTCATCGAGCAGGCTCATTATTTCCGTGAGCGAAGGGTCCAGGCGGCTGACGATGGCAATGGTCCCCTGGTTTGGCGCCGGGACAAATTTTTCCGGCGGCAGGCGGTTCCCCGGGAGTTTTATCGAGAGCCGTTCAAGACCAGCCTCTGCCAGCACGATTGCATCATATTCGCCAGCGGCAAGTTTTCTTATCCTTGTATCTACATTTCCGCGGAGAGCTGCGATGATGACCGACGGGTCATACCGCAGCAGTTGTGCCTTTCTCCTTGTGCTTGACGTCCCGACGACCCTGACCTGGTCGATATTTTTATCGTGTGCAAGGAAGTCGGCGGGTGAGTCCCGCGGTAGTACTGCGCTTGTCAGGACACCGGCGGGCCTGATCGCCGGGACATCTTTCATGGAGTGAACGGCCGCATCAATTTCACCCCGCCGGATCGCATCATCCAGAGCCCGTACAAAAAGTCCCTGCCCACCGATTTCATGGAGCGGCACACCAGTATTGGTGTCCCCTTCGGTGGTGATGACGATTTTCTCTGTATCGATCCCCTTCGCCTTCAGCATGGTACAGACCCTGTCTGCCTGGACCAGTGCAAGCGTGCTCCCCCGTGTACCAATTTTCAACAGCATCGTCAGGACCCGAGTGATTTCCGATAGGCATCTGATATCAGTTCAATATCCTCTTCGGTGTGCACCGCTGAGAGAAAATTGGTCTCATACTGCGAAGGGGGCAGGAAAATGCCTGCACGATACATCTCCTTCCAGAACCTTCCAAACGCTTCCGTATCGCATTCTTTTACTTCCTGGTAATTGAGTGGTGCTTCTGGCCTGAAGAAATACTTGAACATGGAGCCCAGCATCACAAAGTTACCACCAGCATCGCCCGGTATGGCGTCCTGTATCGCCTCAGCACCCAGCCTCATCCGGGTATATATCTCCGGGTGGGTATCGAGCCAGTCGATTGTTGCAATACCTGCCGAAAGGGAGAGAGGGTTGCCGGAGAACGTGCCGGCCTGGTATACCGGGCCGGACGGTGAGACCAGTTCCATGATCTCCCGTCGTCCCGCGAACATTCCGATTGGCAGGCCCCCTCCCACGATCTTCCCGAGCGTCATCAGATCGGGCCGTACGCCAAAGTAGGCCTGTGCACCACCCATGCAGACCCGGTAACCGGTGATCACTTCATCGAAAATGAGGAGGACGTCATGGGCTTTTGTTATCTCGCGGACTTCCCGAAGATAATTGAATTCGGGCAGCACCGGGCCGATGTTCCCGAGCACCGGCTCGAGGATGAAAGCCGCCACGTTGTCGTCCCGGGACAGGACCTCTTCAAGTGCTTCAGGATCATTATACGGTACCTGGCGGGTGTGAGCGACAAGGTCGGGGAGGACCCCTGCAGAGTCGGGGATACCGTGCGTGGTCGCCCCTGAGCCGGCTTTCACGAGGACGCCGTCATGTGCCCCGTGGAACCCCCCTTCAATCTTGACAATATCCTCCTTCCCGCTAAATCCCCTGGCCAGGCGGATTGCGGCCATTGTCGCTTCGGATCCGCTTGAAACAAACCGGACCATGTCCATGCCGGGGTGGGCTCCCACAACCCTGCGGGCCATTTCCGGTTCAAGCGGACTTGGTGTGCCGTACAGCCAGCCCATTTCAACCTGCCGCTCAATTGCAGCCCTGATATACTGGTGGCAATGGCCGAGAATCAGCGGGCCATAGGCCATGCAACAATCGATCAACTCGTTGCCATCCACGGTTTTCAAGTGTGCACCGCGGGCAGATTCAGTGTAGAACGGGTATGGCTTGATCGCCCTCACCGGGCTGCTGACACCGCCCGGCATCAGGGTCTTTGCCGTTTCGAAAATTTCATTGCTTTTCATCGTGTCATTTCCGTTGTATCGTTATTGAATTGTGGTAATCCTCATTCAACAGGCGGGTAAATCATCCATCCTTTGTCAGGGGTGCCCTTCTGATTTTTCGGAGAGCCATCTTGCGGCATCCATGGCGAAATAGGTAATGATCAGGTCTGCCCCGGCCCGCTTGATACAGGTCAGGGCCTCAAGGGCAACCGCTTTTTCGTTGATCCATCCACGTTCTGCCGCAGCTTTGATCTGGGAGTATTCCCCGCTCACCTGGTAGGCAGCAACCG
>JBAXMF010000297.1:0-3778 GCA_037134435.1 Methanomicrobiales archaeon
ATACAGGTTCCGTCCATGCCGTGCTTTGCACCAGGGTCTCGTTGATCAACCCCCCTGTCCCGACAGTCCTCGTGCCTATCGTGTACGCCGTCTCGGGAGAGAGGCCCGTGGCGGTCCAGGTGCCAATCCCCTTTGTCACGTTTTCGCGGAATACACCGTTGAGGTAGACCATGACATGGGAGAAGCCGCGTGATGCAGGATCGGTCCATTCCCAGGTGATCCGCTCCTGCTGGCGCATGGTGCTGTGGAGACCGGTAACACTGGCAGGCGGGTTACCAGGGGTATAGCCGAGTGCGTGGAGGTTGCCATCCAGGCTGCCGAAGTAAACGACCCCGTTCGCCACAGACGGGCCGGAATATACTGCGTCCCCCGCGGTATAATTCCAGAGCAGTGCTCCGGTTGCCGCGTTGAACGCGTAGAGGTTTTTATCGGTGCTACCGGCATACACGATGCCGTTCGCTACCGCCGGGTTGGAATATACCCCGCCATCTGTTGTAAAGTTCCAGAGGAAAGTGCCGGTTGCGGCGTCGAGCGCGTAGAGGTTTTTGTCATTGTAACTTCCCCCGAAATAGACGACGCCGTTTGCCACTGCCGGGCTCGACATTACCCCTGTCCCTGCTGTAAAGTTCCAGAGTAGAGCGCCTGTTGCTGCGTTGAATGCATAGAGGTTTTTATCGGAACTACCTGCATATACGATACCATTCGCTACTGCCGGGCTCGAGAACACGTAGTTCCCTGTCGTGAAGTTCCAGAGGAGCGCACCGGTTGCCGCGTTGAATGCATAGAGGTTGTAATCGGAATTACCTGCATACACGATACCATTCGCCACAGCAGGGCTCGATGTCACATGGCTCACGGTCCAGGGCGGGGATCCCCGCGTGTAGTTCCAGAGGTGTGCCCCTGTGGCGGCGTCGAGCGCAGAGACCTTGCTCGCGCTGCCTCCAACATACACGATACCGTTCTCTACGGCTGGACTGGACCTCGCAACGCTCTCCGTTGTATAGTTCCAGAGGAATGTGCCGGTTGCCGCATTGAGTGCGTAGATATTATTGTCATCACTTCCGAAGTAGACGACGCCGTTAACCACTGCCGGGCTCGACCTCACCGCTCTCCCCGTGGTATAATTCCAAAGGAGGGCTCCGGATGACGCGTCGAATGCATAGAGATTGTGGTCATCACTTCCGACATACACTACCCCATCCACTACCGCCGGGCTGGAATATATCGCTTCACCGGTGGTGAAGTTCCACCGCTCCACGTTGTTCGGCAGGACCCCCCCGTCATCGTAGATGCCCGTGTTCTGGTTGTCGGCATGGTATTTCCATCCTGGAGCGGCGGTTGCGGAGGTAATCAGAAAGGCCGTGAGCAGGAGCAGCAGGAGGTGGGACCTGACCTGCGAACGATTCCGGTATGCAATGTGGTCCCGGTAGCTGTTTGTCCCCGGTCTTCCGGTATAGCAGACCGTATTGGCTGGTAAATCCTGTGATGGTGCCATAATTCCCCTAATAAACTTAACTCAAATAGAACGGCAATTTCATATAATGATTTTGTATCGGTTACGGGTGATTTTGACCGTGTAGATCGGGAGGAAGGTCGTACTGTGCGGTGCACGTTTGCCGGGGAATGAGTGTAATGTATCATATCGGTTTTCCGGATTTCAGGATTGATTTGGCCTCGTGAGGGCTCAAGGCAGCCGATTCGGAACGCCCTTGCGTTAAGAGACCCAAGGCAAACGGGACCTTCATGCGTTGCAACCGTTACAACAGCAGGGTGGATGCGAGAATGAACCCTCAACCAGCCACAACATGTAGATCGGGTGTTGAGAAATGAAACGATAACCAATGGAAAAATCACATTGCAGCGGGAGCCGGGGTGAGGGTAGGGCATTCTTCACCCCGGGGCTACCGGGGTCCTGCCCCCGGGGTTATCTGTTCGATATCCTGGGCTGCCCATGGCAGAGTATAATATTTTTCCTTTATTATCGCGAGAAGATACGGCACAGCGAGCACAAACGCCACACATCCGAATGCAAGGAACATATTGCTGTATGTTACCGCAAGGGCAATGACTGGTACGATAGCAAGGGCGGATGCAAACTGGCCCAGGTTCAGGCCTACCGAGAACCCGCCCATTGCCCTGCCAAGGAACTGCCGTGGTGTGATTGCAGCAATCCATGTTAAGATCGCCGGCATCAGGATACCCTCCCCGATACCGACAAAGATTACGGCGAACCCGGCCGTGGTAAGCGACGTGGCAAACCCGAGACCGCACAGACCGATTCCAAAGCAGGTAAGGGAAAGGGCGAGGATCGTGTACCGGTGGAATCTCCTGGCAATTCTCCCATAAAAGAGTCCCACGAGAGCTGAGGAACAGCCCATGATTCCCAGGAATATACCTGCGGTAAGCGCGGTATTTTCGCCTAAAACCCGTGCTGCCTCCATATTTGCAATCAGGTAGGGGAACTTTGTAGGCAATAAGAAGAACAGCATGTTACCAAGGAACAGGGTTACATACGCTAACAGGAGGGGGATGACAGGGAATGTTTCACTGGATCCCATCCTGTTCTCATCTATTTCCGGATGAACGGGCTCTTTCATCGTGAAGAGGATCCCTGCGAGAATCACCACGCCGACCAGGTAAATCAGGAACGCTGCATGCCAGGAAATGCCGGCGAGAAGTCCCCCGCTCGTTTCAAGAATTAGTACCCCCACACCCATCGCCGCTGCCTGGTAACCAAGGACCCTGGCACGGCTGACTCCCTCGTAATAACAGACAATCAGGGCGGATGTCGTGCAGATGATACCGGCAATGCCGATTCCAAGAACGAACCTTCCGACTAATAGGGCGGGCAGGGAGGAAAGATAATACCCTGAACTCCCCGCGATGGTGAAGATAGCAACGGAGGCGACAAGGACGGGGATTTTACCGGTTCTGTCCGAAAGAGCACCGATGAAAAAGCCGGTGAGGGCAATTGCAAGCGCGGGGAGCGTAATGATTAAGGAGATGGTGGCTTCTGATGCACCGGGAAATGCTTCGCTGATCAATGGCAGGGCCGGTGCGACCGCTGCACCACCCATGAGAATCATCATGGATGAAAGCATAAGAAAAAGAAATGTCCATTTCGTTGGTTTGAACGGTGCTGAAATCATTGTCCTATCTAATCGCAAAGGACAGGATATTAAGAAAGTGCTCCTGAATATAGTAGCTGCGCATATGATTGATGACTCGTTACTTTCGCAACTAAAAGAAATCGGGATGAGTGAATACGAGGCGAAGGTGTATGTGATTTTGTCAGCATTGCGGGTAGCGAGTGCCCGTGAAGTCCACGAACAGACGAAAGTCCCCCGTGGCAGGATCTATGAAACGCTTACCTCGTTAGTCCAAAAAGGGTTTATTGTTTCTTCCGGGAAGTCGCCGGTGCGGTACTCCCCGGTTGATGTTATCCAGACGTTTGAACGGCTTAAACGGGAATCCGTGAAAACTCTTGAAGATTTATACCTGCGTCTGAAAGCCCTGGAAACCGAAACCCCAGGACCCATGCAGGGATATGAACTGCGTACAGAATGGACCCGGGATAACCAAATCCGGATGATTTTGCGCCGGGCGAAATCAGAAATTATCATTCTCTGCAATGATGAAGAATTTTTAACAAAATATGGCAGTGATATTTCACGTGCGGCAAAACGGGTCGTTGTGTACCTGATTGTCGGAAGAAAAGAACTTGCCGGGTTCGCGCCGATACAATGCTATGTCGGCGGGAGTGATATTACGTCCTCCC
>JBAXMF010000298.1:0-3775 GCA_037134435.1 Methanomicrobiales archaeon
GGCGAACGTAGTAAGCATGGCTTTCAACGGGTCCCCGTGTTGCAGGACCGCCAGCGCTTCATCGTAGTTCGGGAGGTCGGTAATAGTGGTACCAGATGACGGTTGCGGAGGGATTGGGGGAGGTTGCCCCGGCCCTTTTCGTGGAGCCGCAATTTTCCTCCGGTCTGCCGTTGGTTCGAATTTTTGCCGTAACTCCCGCCACCGCTGGTTGCCACCTCCGCAGGAACTATGCTTGCAGCCCGCGTGGATACCGCCGCTCGGGAACTGGATGGCGAATGCACCATCCTTATGAGCACCCGAAAAAGGACATTCGGCAAGGTTGAACAACACGCCGCCCTGGTATGCCTTCTCTTCGGCGATGTCAACCGAGTGGTCCCGGAGCCAGCGGCCGAGGTCAATGGACGGTCCTTTTATGGCTGAGGTTTTCTCTGCTTTCTCTGCGATCGGTTTTGCCGTCGCGGCAAGTTGCGCGAGTTGTTCCGTTGTTACCGGCAGGACCTTCTCCGGCTCTGATGAAAGTTTTGACCGGCGGTGTGGCCGGGTCTTTGTGCTGTCGCCCTTCCGCGATACCGTCCCGTACAGTTTCCAGATCCTCGACGCATTGTGGTTAGCCGTATCTACGGAGCTCGATTTGTCGTTGAACAACAACGCAAGGGCTTCCAGGCCCCGCTTCACGAGGTCTGTACTCTCCGTGTTATTCGGCAGGTCGATGGCATACAGGAGGTGAGCACCGTTCCCGCTATCACCGGCAACCGGGTCCGGCCACCCTTCATCCTTGAGGTACTGGACGATCCGGACAGCCTTGTCAAGAGCTGCCGTATGCTCTGCATCGCTGGATGATACACCAGACGGCCGTTTTGCATCGATGTCGACCGGGAACCACCGGCGCCGGGTAACATTCTCATCGCCGGTTGTCGGGTCCTTCTTCCCAAGCCGCATCTTGATCCGGTTCGATGACCGGGCAAGCAGGGCCGGATCGAGCTCGTTCAGGGTAACGTAAATTCCCTGTGAATTGGCCCCCTCTACTTTATCCGCATCGCCTGCGAGCTGTGCCATGTCGTCGTAGTAACCCGAGGCGATGTTCCCGTTATCGAGAATTGCCCGGAGTTCTACGACATTACCAGGTGAAAAGAGCAGGGCCAGGGCCCGCTCAGTATCGTCCGGCATCGTTCACCCTACGATAATTTCAGATGACGGGCAACGGGATTTGTTGAGACCGTCGATAATGGCGCAGTACCAGATAGTTTCGCCCATTGCACGGACCGGATAGGCCGCATAGCAATTTGAGCGTTGACAGAGGACAGTTTCATGTCCGTTCGTCATGATGGGGCAAATTTTCACATCCTCCAAAAAGGGATTTGTAGCGGCCCGAAACATCAGGACACCCCACGAGGATAGAGAATAATGCTTCCGCACTCCGCCCGGGCAACTTTTTCAAACCGGTCCCGACTGACCAGGTAAGTACCTCCCGGCAATGTGATGATAACACTACGGCCCGCCGGATGCATCGCACAACGTGCATTGGTACTAAAACCCGTTTGTGAAAGAATTACGGTGTTACCGAAACAGAGCAAATCGCGTATCGCTTCGCGATCGAGAGAATAGACCAGAGAATTCTCTTTTATGTCGATATGGCCATCTTCTGTCGGTGATAGTAATGCATATCTAAATGAGGCATACTTATTTTGCCTACCGTTGTCAAGCTTATAAATTGCTCCCTCTTCGTCCCTCCGTGGAAAGTCGAGATTGTTGGGGGGGCAATTAGTTACTTTTTTTAACATTCTGACTCCTCGCGGATCATAATCAGTCCCCGCTCCTGGTAGAAGTCCCCAATACCGAAAAAACCGGTCGCTTTTTCATAAGCGGCCACGGTATTGCGTGAATAGCAGTTTATTTTCTCCATAGTCTTCTTTCCTTTTTTTCCCCGGACTATGCCGGAGACGTAACTCTAAGCGGAGAGATAAATAAAAGAGATGGTTTGCTATTTTGCCAAAATAAGGCAAAAGCGCGGGGTGAAAGTGAAGGGTAGGATCACAAACCGGTACGGTTACGTTAGCATCGGAGTCTTCTTCCACTCCGCCTCCACCACCATGGCGATCTGTCTGGCCGTGATTTGTTGAATGAAGGCAGTCAGTGCCTTCGGGTTACCAATGACATCGTCCTTCAACAGGTCCATGGACATCATCGCGTCTTCGTTCAGGGGAGTGAGGCAGGCTGCGCAGAAGTCGTTTGTGTGAATGTTGAACGTAGCGCACGAGGGGCACTGTTTCGGGGCCATCATCTTCATCTTTTTCACTTCTGTTTCGTCGGTCAGATTGTAGAGTTTCATAATCGCCCGATCGAGGTCCTCCCCGGTCAGGTGAGCGTAGGTCGCGAACATGTTTGTCGTGATGTTACCCCAGATCATTTTCTTGATCATGCTCTCGGGCAGGCCAGCGATGATCAGGTGAGTGATCCTCGAGTGGCGGAAGACATGGGCATGGACCCTCTTTTCAATTCCTGCACGTTTCGCGATTATCTTGATGAGCTTCGCAATTCCTTCATGCTTTATCGCCTGTTTCCGTCCGGTCAGAAATACGGGGTAATGGGGTTTGACCGGCATCGGGTAATCAAGGAACCATTGGGTCAGAAGGGATTTTGAATCGATTAGCCTGATACGCCTGGGCCTTCCGGTCTTGTGGTCCGTATTCACGATGACTCCCTTGGGGTCGAAGACGAGGTCGCCCCAGGTGACCAGGCCTATCTCGCCGATACGGAATCCTCCTTCGTACATCATCGAGATCATTGCCCTGTCCCGGGACCGGGTGCAGGCCGCAATGATACGGTCGACTTCTTCAATACTGAACAAATCCCCGGCTACCTTGGTCATCATGTCTTTTGAGGGCGGCCGGATCGCACGGATCTTTAATTCTGTCTTCCGTTCTGCCAGCTTCGGGGCAACTTCGTTGTCAATCATCCAGATGAGAAAAGTTTTGAGGATCCGGACATGATCATACAGGGTATTTTTCGCGAACGGGGTCCCCTTGATACTCTTGCCTTCTTTGAGATTGCTGATACCTTCATACACCCCGAATACATCGAGTGAATCGAAGGGGGCGATGAACCTCCGCCACCCGGTCAGGGTCCGGGCAATTTTGAGACTCCGGATAAGGCCGATGTTTGCAGAACTTTTTGACTCAAGTAAAAACGCCTTAATAAGGGACGCATCTCTTTCGGTCAGTAAATTATCCGCTAATCCTTTTTCGATACAACCCTTTGCACAATTACTTTTTAATCCATAAAAGCTCTCGATTGTGTTTGCTTCGGGTTCCGTGGAAAGTCTGGGAGCCATAGAAGTAAGTACGTCATTGGACTGATAAATTAGCTACATGGGGCTCACTCGTTTTCGTAAATGATCCCCATAGCAGCATACCGACGCAAGGTTGGGAGCCCCTGTTTTTTCTCCATTTTTCGTCACTTTTTGCATATTTGAAAAATTTTGATTCATAAATTATCCACCGGTCAGTTTTATTCAATTATGAATTTTTTCTACATAACAAAAGCTTCCGGATATTTGAAATTGTCGGCAATACAGTGAATATCAGAGCCAGGTGTTGTAGTGTTTCTGTCTGAAGTCGGCTGCGAAGAGATTCACCCACATGATACACAAAAAATCAGGACGAGGATAATCGGAAAAATACGATGAATTTTGTTTATCATTCGACAACTGCCCGATTACCCGGTTAAATCAATTCCTTCATGCTGGTATCCTTGAGCAGGTAGCGGATAAGCCCCT
>JBAXMF010000299.1:0-3763 GCA_037134435.1 Methanomicrobiales archaeon
GTCCTCCATGAATGATCTGGTATTCTCTTGAAAGAAGTGGCTCATTCCGAAACATCCTGAATATCTCTGCGGCCTCTCCTGAAGCTGGCCCTGCATCTGCAGAGAGAATTTCACGGCGGGCTTCTATCTGATGCTGATTGATTATTTTTCCGATGGGGATATCCGCCCTGATAAGGTCGTTACGGAATTCAATCGACAGACGGTCGATCGGGGCATATGAAATCGCATATATCAGTACCTCTCCGGAACCCTCATTTTTTATTTCCACCACCCGGTGATTGACGCAACTTCCCGCGGGTATTGCCAGTTTTTGTGCAATTGCGGGAGTTGCAGAGATAATTTCCTGCAATCTCGTCGTTATTACAACCTGTTTCCCGGTGATTGCCTCCAGTAACCGGGTTACGGAGCCATCAGTCCCAAGAAGGATTTTTTGAAGCGGTGAGAGGTGTCCGATCTCTTTTTCAATCTGTTGCAGGCGAAGAGGGATATTCATCAGAGATGATATGCTCCTTTCCCGGTATTAAGCAGCATGGCGGTTCTGGCTGATGGTCCTATTGACCGTTTTTGCGAGTACGTCGTTGATATTCCCATAATGTTGTGAGCGAGGATATTCGCGATGCAGGATCCAAGAGTGTGACATAGAGCCAGTAATAAAAAGCCGGGTCTCCCATTAGCCTCACACTTCTGGTGATGGGGAGGCTCTGCGTCCTGCGGACTTTCAGGTGGTGGGCAAGTGAAACCCATTACAATGAATCAGTCCTGTGAAAAAATACTAAGGTTCCCGCACGTGTGGGGATGATCCGTGTACGGGGGGGTAAAAACGGATCTGTTTTGTTCGGCGCATAGAAGGTTGCATTGTAGCCGTTTGTATTGGTCACCACATGCTTGGGATATAAGTCTGTGATCTATCCGAATATGAATCCAACGATACCTATCTATACAACTATATCCACTGTGTTGTTGTCGTGAGGGTGGAGTGGTTGTGAACGCCTCACCCTCATGACGATGAGTGTTGATGAGGATCCTATATCCCCACACGCTCATATATCGTGTCTATCTTATTTTACCGTCTTTACTATGTACCTCCTGCTTGTACAAGTGGTTTATTGCAAGGTAATAAAGTATAAAAAGAGAATCGTTACAGCATTCTCCACACGTGTGGGAATGAACCTTGAAGATGCAACCATAGTTCACTGTTGCTGCCTATGGGTTCCCATACACATGTGGATGAACGGATAATTTTCTGAATTTCTGATTGTGTCCATGAGGGTACCCCACACGCACGGGGATGAATTCGATGGATTACGCCCTAATTACTTAAGATATGTGGATTCCCGAACGCGTGGGTATAAACCTACAATGTTAGTCCGAGGCAATAAATCTTATGGATATCCCATTCGTTATGTGGATGGACTCAAAACTCATGGATTTCTGAATTCCCTGCTCGTAACGGTCGATTATGAGTTTACATTTTAAAGTCTCCCCACCACTCCACCAGATGAAGCCGGTCAATTCCCTGCCAGACTCCTCTAACCGAAACTCATCGATCCAAAACCTGACCCGGAGCCGAGAGCCACAAAGCCAAACGCATCCGGCATCTCCAGGTCCGGCTAGTCATCCAACAACACCTGTAGGTACCCCTGGCCCACTTACGTTAACCCCAAGTCGGGGAAATTCCTCTATTATACGCCCGAATTAACGAAACAATACCAACAGGGAGGTATACACACCCCGCCCCAACTCGTAAAATCCATTCTCGTTCGTTTAAATCGCCCGCATTTGGCTCCGTTTGGGATTGATGCTAAATACGGCTAAATTGGGCGATTTACCTTTAATCCAACCGAAATCTGGCGGTTATTGGGTTTCACCCTTTTCCGGGTTCCGCAAACGCCACCGTTTCCACCTCGGAATAGCCGTTCTCTGGTGTTTCGCGATCAGGAGGGCAGTCCGGAGCGAAACGGTAACAGAGGTCATGAGCACACCTCGATATACCAGGTCCCTTTCCGGGTCGGGAATGCGGCACCCTGACACCATTCTCGCAGATCTGGAAAGCAATTGTATCCATTCCTGCCTTCTCTTCACCGCTCAACTTCCCGATATTGTCCACCTCGTATTCAACGAAGAGAGTGACTAGAGAATTTAAAAAAAAGATTTATGGAAATGTAGATCCGGAAGTGTTTCCCCTGATAATGTCAATCGCGTATACCAGTAATGTCGAAACGGACCAAGAGGGTATAAGCATAAAAGTTTCCCATTAGTCTTATGTTTTGAAGAAAATCATAGGATAATGGATGTCTGATAAAAATTACGAATCCTTGAAGATTGTGAATATTGTTGCATCCGGTGTCATCGCCGACTCTATTGATCTTGTTGAGTTGTCAAATAAGGTCGAAGACTGCGAACTTAATCCAAAAAGGTTCCCCGGTGCAGTATATCGTATCCAGGAGCCTAAAATTGCATCCCTGATCTTTTCGTCAGGCAAGATCGTACTAACCGGTAGCCGTAGTAGTGAGGCCCTCGCAGAAGGACTTGCTATCGTTATCAAATCTTTGAAAGACGTGGGTATTGATACCATCAAAGAGCCCAAAGTTGCTATCACCAACATGGTCTGTTCATACGATCTCGGTATAAAAATCAATCTCAACAGGGTAGCCGTCACGTTCAATGTCGAAAATATCGAGTACGAACCCGAACAGTTCCCCGGGCTTGTATACCGGATCAAAGATCCCAAAATCGTCGTTCTTATTTTCTCTTCCGGAAAGATCATTCTGGCGGGTGGCAAGAACCTTGTAGATGTCAAGAAGGCGGTTGATATCCTCAAACACAAGCTCGAAAGCATCAGCTAAATGAGGAAATGCCTTATTTTCAAAACCATAAAATCCAAATATTTCCAATTAAAATCCCCGAAATACGAGGCATTTATTTTTTTTAAAAAAAAGGGATCCCCACCCCTTTACCCCACCACATCAAACGTCTTCGCAAACGACGTCCACCGAACATCCTCACCGAGGTTGAACCGGCCGTTGGCCATCAGGTCCTTGCCGATAGAGTTCACATACCCGAGCTCGGTAATCGTACCAATCCCTGCTAGACTTCTCGAACCGAAGCTCATCGATCCAAAACCAGACCCCGATCCGATAGCCGTAAAGCCAAACGCATCCGGCAGCTCCAAATCCGCCTGGTCGATAGACCCAACCGAACGATACGTCAGGTCATCAGCCATGAATAGAGAGTGTACAACAACCGTCTCACAATACGGCGTCGCGGTAAAGTTCGCCCCCTCTGCATCGAGCGATTCAACTCCACACGTCACACCGGAAGCAGCAGCCCCGGCAGAGTGCAGCATCATGCTCTCCTCGTAAGTGCTGGGCCCAGTGGATTTCACCTGGCTTACCGTGTTGAAATGGACGATATCGGAATTGTTCAGCATCTGCGAGCTCTCATACTGGGAGGGGCCGGTGAGACTATACCCGTCCTGGTAACCGCCGCCCAGTACTTCCTACCTAACTGGTACTGCTGGCATGCGAAAGCAGGACGTGCCCGGCGGGCCAGCGATAATTTACAGCCCCTTCGCGATAAAAAAAGAGAATAACTATTCTTTTCTCCACCTGGCAATTCCAAGGCCTGCGACCACGGACAGGAGCCCGGTTACAATGCCCATCTCCATGGTCCCTGCCTTCGTTGTCGTCGTTGTCGTCGGTACCTCATTGAGTGTTCCGGAAAGCGTGACACTCTGGCCTGCGGTAACCTGGGTGGTACCCTT
>JBAXMF010000300.1:0-3757 GCA_037134435.1 Methanomicrobiales archaeon
ATCATGGGCAGCACCGCAACAAAACCAAATGCCATTACCGTGAACAGTGTACCCCTGGTCCCCCTGGTTGCGAAATTCGTTGCATCACCGGTCAACGGGATGGCTCCCCTGACGGTCAGATTCACCGACCAGTCAACGGGATCTCCAACGTTCCTGAATTATGATTTCGGTGATGGTATGAATGCAACCGGTAAGAACCCGGTCCATACGTACCGTTTCCCCGGGATTTACAATGTCACCCTTTCCATTTTTAGATCTGACAGCAACAGCGGTTCGATGCTGAGTAATGCATCGGTCCAAACGGATTACATCGTTGTGCAGGGCAAATAATCACCACAATTTTTCAAGTTCGTATTTTTTTTGATGAAAACCCACCCTTAAATTCAGGTTTTAGGGTAATTTGTGGATTTTCGTTCGGTAAGCCTGAACGTTGCCACATCAGGTGTAAAAAAAGGATTGTAAATGTGCCGGCTCATCGAAATCTTAGGTGTTCTGCGGTTTGACCGCGTCGCTCTGAGCAGATTCATGATGTCAGGTGAATTGGCCCCTGTTTTAAAAGAGCACACCTTCACCGATATTGAGATAGAAAAGACTCTTCAAATTCAAGGGGTCACCGTCCTGGTTTTTCCAGGGCAATGCAGAAAAAATATACCGGATGATGAAAAATCAGCCACACTCGTAAACTTTTTTTGGTGCCGGGTGTGACAGCCAAAACCGGTTTGATCGTTATGACAAATACACTACCGGTTTCTAAATTCTAACCTATCCCCCATAATATTTTGGAATTATGTGGATCACTAACTCTATTTATCAGGACAATTTAAGACCGGATGGTTAAGGATGGATAAACCCATGAACGGTGAACCAATACAGAACACCCAAATAGGACACCATGGCATGGCAAATAACTTAGAACCCTCCGGATAAAATGTGTCCGTTGATCTAAATATCCACGAATTTTTGGTCTAAATAATTTTTTCTTCAGATTTAGGGATTATTCTAGCTCCCCATTTACATTAATCTTATATACTTACATAGCAAAATTCCGATGCTTACAAAATTTTCGATCACGGTGGCAACGGTGAAGAAAACAATCTCGGTGTGGGTAATCATCATAGCGGTGCTGGTATTTACTGCCATCACCGGCCCGGCCATGGCGGCTCGTGCTGTTGCGGCCGGGAATGAAAATTCTCATATTACTACGACGACTTCAGCAAGTGTGATTGGAATATTCCAGTCACAATCTGACCTCGTTCTTCAGCAGGGCACCGGTAGCGGTCAGGTTAATACGATTGCGTATTCTGAGAACACGATCGCAATGAATGGTGCGACAAATTACACGAAGACTACGCAGATTAATACCGGTAACGTGGTCAACGGGCAGGAAAATCTCCAGACTGACAGGATTATCACGTTCGAAGCAGGAGACGGGGGCCGCATGATATCGGATGAAAACGTCCTTGTACAAACCATAGCAGCAGAGGATACAAGTTCAACGGGTTGCTGCCCATGGGGAGCCACGACCGATGCGACATTACCCGCTGAGATTGAGACGGTCCAGGCAGGTAGTAAATTGGACGTCACAGAGGTCTCTGCAAGTTCCAGCAGCGGTGTACGGGCCATTGCAGATTCTCCCGGTACAACAGTATCACTTGAATATTCGATCGATGCCCATGGCATTAACCAGACTGCGGGTACATCGGATAATCCGGCAATTGGTAGCGCTACGGTGTACGTCGATGGAAATATTCAGGCAAGTACTGGCAACGGAACTCAGGCAGGTACCAGTATGGAGTACCATGACGTGACGTCGGTAGACGGGCTGTTTGACATGTCGAAAGAAGTGAGCTACACATCAGCTCCCAATTAACCGAAAAATAACCTCAAACGAGGTAATTGAGAAGATCAATCAAGATCACCACTATTTTTAACGTATTATCAGGATCGTCACTTTACGACAACCTGGTGGGCAAAAAAGGAAAATATCCCGTACACGGGGACCGGTTTTCAGGACTTATAGACAGTGCCGGCTTTCATGACGAAGTTAACCTTCTCCATCACCGAAATATCTTCGAACGGATTGCCCGGAACGGCAATGATATCAGCAGTCTTACCGGGTGCGAGTGCTCCGAGTTCTGGCCGCATCAACATCTCGGCAGCAACACTTGTTGCGGCACGGAGAGCACGCAGGGCTGAGATCCCATTTGCCACCATCTCGCTAAACTCGACAGCACCATTGAGGCTGAAGGGAAACAGGCCAAGATCAGTGCCAAACGCGATCTTTATCCTGCTCTCTGCGAGATTGCGTGCATTTTCAAGGAGGACATCCTTGTACATCCGAATCTTCATTCTCATAAATGAATTGTTTCCAAGCGATTTCCAGTATTCATCGCTCTCCGCAAACCGGGCTGATCTCACACCCGCATACTGGGTCGGAACGAGGAAGACCCCCCGCTCTTCTATCAACCGGAGGACCTTTTTCGATGCCATGCACCCGTGCTCAACCGACCGTATACCGGCAAGAACCGCCAGCCGAACCGCTTCATCACCGTGAAGATGGGCGGCTACCGGCCGGTGGTATTGTGTGGCAGTTGCAACAAGACTCTCCATCTCTTCCGGGGTATACCCCACATCAACAGGATCGTCTGCGGGAGTCGAAAAGCCACCAGATGCAGCAAACTTGATCCATTCGGCACCCCACTTGATCTCTTCCCGGACTACCCTCTGGATTTCAAGAGGTCCATCCGCGAGATTGTTCTGCCAGCCATTGCAGTCAGGGGAGAGAGCAGAAGTGGCATCCATATGACCATTCCTGGCAGAGATGATGTGACCCGAGTTGATCAGCCTTGAACCGGGAAAGAGCCCCTGTTCAACGGCCCTCTTCACGTCACGGACGGTGTACCCATGGACATCGGCATCACCGCAGTCCCGGACCGTAGTAAACCCGTTCATCAGGAGGTCATTCAGCGCTCGTGCACCGAGGAGTGCTTTGTAACCCGCTGAATAACTCCAGAAATTCGTAAACATTTCAGGCCGTAAAGTGATATGGACATGACAGTCGATGAGGCCCGGCATCACCATTCGGTCCGGCAGGTCGATCACCTCTGCACCGGCTGGTGCCCTGACCCTTGTACCGGTATCGGTGATCATCCCGTTTTCGATGAGAATCTCCCCGGGGCCGAGCGGAACTTCGGCTACACCATCCCAGATATTTCCCGCACGGATGATGGTGACCGTCATAGGCTTATCTCCGCTTGCGTGAATGCGTCTCTCGTATCAGGCAGATGGTATGACTTTTTTGTCGGTTTGAATTGTTCACTCATATGTCATCCTCTTTTATTTATTGCTCTTTTTTGTTGTTCATCCTTGTTCCTGCCCCTGATGAACACAGGAACCTCCGTTGGTCCGATTTTTTCGTAGACAATTATTTTCACGAGGGTTCCACCAATGTTACGAGAACATTTCCCTTCCTGTACCTATTTCTCCCTGCCTGCGAGCAGTTTTATGTTCCCTGCAAACTCTTCCGCATGCCTCCGGTCTCCTGCATCTGGTCTGCCCTTGTTCAGTCCACCGAAATACTTAAGAAAACTATTCGTGTTGAACCCTGCACAGGCGAATTCATCGATGACCGAATAACCCCTGGACTGCAATTTTTCCCTGATAGCCCTATGGTTGTTATGAACAAATTCAGTGAGCCGTTCCCCCTTAAACAAGGCGACCGGGGCCCCGAATGTAGAGAATATGAAGGCTTTCCTGC
>JBAXMF010000301.1:0-3752 GCA_037134435.1 Methanomicrobiales archaeon
TGTACTTTTTCACCGAATGTCTTTGCCAACGTGTACTATTTGCCGGGGCATCATCCATTATTCACGTTTGGCCCTGGAAGGGGCGATTGCCCCAAGATACGGTGCAACAGTGCTCTTGATCGGGGTGTTTCAAAATATAAGAAAAACTGCCGCTTTTCGCTTGATAGAGATGTGTTGCACCTTCTTTAGACGATAAGATCGAGTTGCCAACACCCGTATCGTACCGCAATCAGTTACTGATCGGTTATTTCCCCGCCCCACACCTCACTGCCTCATCGGCAACGATTCCTGCAGCGATTACGATTGCAGGGATCATCAGGTAACGCAATCCAATCTGTGCCACATAGTCAGGCAGTGCCATACCGAGTATACCGACAAGCACGATGAGGTCGAGGATCCAGTTGAGCACGAGCCACGTGATGCCAGTAACGACCGCCTCATGTGTATAGCCCGCCTTCACCGTTCGGAAGAACCAGACAATAAGGACTGCTGCAACGAGCGATGAAACAACGATCATCAATGATTTGAAGAGAGAGGTATCAATCAACAGGCTGCCGTCTTTTGAATAGAACGGAATAGCAACCAGGAAAGGAATGAGCCATGTAAGGACACCAGCAGTGATCCGGCGACCCCAGAGGGATTCGGTTAGAATTGTCATGAATATGTATTGATTTCCCATGCGTTACTATTAAGGAAGTGGGTCAACCACACCGTAACCAGTGCATGAAGAGTCGATATTTGAGATCTTAAATCCCTTGCATACCATCAAGGCCATCACATCACAAATTCCTGTAAGGCAGATCTCACCCATGATACAATTTTACCCATCCGATGGTGGGATGATGGCTGTGGTGATGTAATTTTTGTGTCATTTTTGGCATAGGTGTAACAACCCTAATCCCTGGGTGAACCGTTCGTGACCCTGCAAGGTATCGATAAGAAACCTGAAATTCTCCCGTTTCTCAATCATTGCAGATCGAGCAGCGCGATGAGGAACATTTTTTGAGGAGCCTTTTCCCGATTCTGTTTTGCTTCGGTTCATCAGGGTCGATGGCTATTACCTTGTCATAAGAGGCAACCGCTTCGGCATATCGTTTTAGTCCTGGCGAAATATGAACCCAATGACAAATAACTCTACAATCATATCCATAGAATGGTGTGTTGGGGGATAGGGTGGGTTGTGAACTTCTCACCTCACAACTTTTTTATTACTCTGCGATAAATTCCCGTAACTGCCTGATCATTGCCAACTGGTTGTTCGCTTCAGTCTTTTTATCGTTCTCGATACTGTCCACGACTTCGCTGATCGGGAGTGCGAGATGGTAGATTTTCACCGGTCTCCCTTTCTTCTGGTCCCTTTCCTCCCTGCATCCGATCCATTTCAATTCCATCAGGGCAGTCATCACCATGCTCACTTCAGGCTGCCGAAGGTCAGTACCACGCTCGATATCACGCGATGTTGTCTCCTTGGTGTTGGCAAGATAGACAAGGACTTTTGAAACATTTTTTCCCATTCCGATCCTGTGAAGAAGAGCTGCAAATTCTTCTTCCCGCTCTGTAAAGTACAGCACATTTTTGGACTTAATCTGCATCACCCGATGATACTGTACATGTATCATCAGATTATATATATAAAATATTATTATTCTTGTTTATTCCACCAGTTTTTTCAGACGGGGACGGGGGCACGGAAGCTTCAAACTATCACCGGGACCTAAACGACCATCAGGGCAGGGCCCTGAATTTGTAGTCATGCACGTTGGACATAAAACGATATCCCCGTTGTGCGGGGTTTCCCCGGGTTCCCGCTCTCACTCAATTGTTACAGCACTACCTATGGTAACAACCACCGGACACCAACAACTCCGCCTGTTATGCAGGTATGGGAGTCCCGATCATTTCCTTTCAGTAATAATTTTTGCAACATTAACCCTAGGAAACAAAACGCAAATCAACGCAGCAACGGCGCAGGCATAATATCCGACGATCAGGATCTGATTACTGGAACCGGAGACGATTTTTATTATCCAGATGAGAAGACCGGTGATAACAAACAGTATGGACCAGGGGCCAAGGGTTAGTTTATTCTGCCAATCCATACTGATGAAATGGTGCCAGGGTTGATACGGGTGCTGGTTTGTGTCAGGAATCATAGTTTATCTCCCCTGTACCGGGCATCTGTTCTTCCTGCTACCAATTCATCCGTTGTCCCGGCTGTGTAGATGAATACAGTCTTGATCTTTTTCTTAAACAGTGAGGACCGTTCCGCATCGTAGACAAGGTACGGGTAGATGAACCGTTCCAGTAAACAGCGTGTGACTCCGGTCGTTATACCGGGACAGATGGACGACCCGACCAGGATTGCATCGGCGTTCTCGATCTTTTCAACAAGGATCGGCTGAATATCATCGTTCACAGCGCAGTGCCCGTAGCTCTTTCCACGGGCCCGCTTGCAGGCAAAGCAGCTGATCCAGCCTTTGAAATCCAGATCATACACGTGATACAGTTTGGTCTTTGCCCCTTCTGGCTCCGCACCCCGAAGTGCATGCAGAAGCAGTTGTGACGTGTTTTATTTTTTCGGGGACTCCCGTTGAATGCGAAGGAGTTTCATAGCGTCCATAGGGCGGTTGGAGATAAAAACTGTTTGAGGTGCCCGGCAATTTTCCCCATACTTTGTTCAGTGGCGTAATGCGGGTATGATCAACTTGATATTTTTATCAGAATCCCGCGAGTGCAGATAGTAACCACTAAAAATAAAACTTATTCTGTTGACAATATCTTCCTTCATCTCACGTTCTCCTGCCGAATCGAGCAGACTATCCCAATCACCGTGAGCACCACAAATATCCCGATGATTATCCGGAATGAGGTCAGGAAACCAGATATGTCTATATTGATAAGAACGACATTTCCGAGAATAATCGAGAATACCATCATCGGGATCGCTATCGAGAACTGGTTCCCAAAGCGCCTCAATGTGGCAATGGTACCAGCCGCCATCCCATGTTTCTCCACCGGCACTGAACCCATGAGGGCATAGGTATTTGGCGTTCCGAAAAAAGCAATGCCGGTATAGAGTACCATCATGAGACCGGCAATGATGAACAAAGAGGTCGTGTTGTCAATTCCGAGAAACAGGACAAGGGAGAGGGCAGCGACCGCGAGGCCGGCAGCCGAGATATAGCCCGACGTGACCCGGTCTGACAAGCGACCGGCAATGATTGAAAATATGACCTGGCAGAGAGCAGCACCGACATATACCATCCCGGTGACGAGTGGTGTATATCCCATGATGCTCTGGATAAAGATTGGCATCACGTACATCATCCCGGCAGTGATGGAGTACCCGAGCATCGCGGCATTTCCCGCTAATAAAAATTTCCTGTTTCCGAATAACAGGGTAACATCAAATATCGGGCTGGCCACTCGTTTTTCATACAGGATGAACGCAGTAAACAGGACGAGCGATCCCCCAATGCACAGGAACCCCATAAAACCGGGAATGACCGAGAACCCGTAGACCAGGGTTATCATGGCAACTGCAAAGAGGACAGAACCTCCCGTATCGAATCCGGACAGGCTCCTGTTACAGTTGTCAGGTAGTTTCCAGACATAGACCCCTACCAGAAGGAGATTAAGGAAAATGAGTGGAATAACGGCAAGGAAAATGCTATGCCAACCAAAATAATGGATCAGTACTCCGCCGATGACGGGGCCGGCCGCGACACCTGAATAGACAGCAGCCGAATTAT
>JBAXMF010000302.1:0-3750 GCA_037134435.1 Methanomicrobiales archaeon
ATCCGGAAATGTTGAAGGGCAGGTACCCGTTCAAACGGCTTGAGGAACTGGCCCGCAAGAATAGCCTCGGAATTCCCCTGCGGTTGCTGTCCAAACTTCTTTATCGCATTCGAGGCATCCGTCACATTGAGGAGCCGTGCGTAGGTAACCGTAGGGGATGACAACCCATTCCGATTTTCACTATGGTATTCCAGGTACGTTATCGTACTAGGAATTTGCATGGACCCATCAAAATTCTGGAGACGGGCAACGGTTGTATGGAAATAGGGGGCGAATTTTGCGTTCAATCGCATTAACTGGCCTGGTTTTTCAGGAACCGTGCTAAAGAAAATTTTCATATACAAAGGGAAATCTGCACGGCTTTCGTTCAAGACTACTAAGTTGAAAAAATAGTCAGTAGCAATCGGGGTATCAGTAATTACATATCGTGCACCACGAAAATGTAAAATTCTCGTCGCTTCAGTTTCTGAACTGGACATATAGAAGGCTGCTGCACCATTTGGGCCGAGCACACGGTCCTGGAAGGGATTTGCCACGGGGATCCTTTTTCCGATGAACGTAATATAGTTACCATAATCCCACCATGACAAAATTCCATATGCCGTTTTAGGATAGACAAATTTATTTTCCTGATACACACCCAAATAATCAATTCCAGGATCCGGAGTATGCGCTCCTAACCATTCTGCCGTCTCTATCCAGCTATTACTTATCGTATTATCATGACTCGCTGAGTAGTCCATATCCCACGTGATTGATAAACCGACAGAAATAATTGTGGCTCCAAGGATAACCACGATAATAAGTGCCCCGAGAATCTTTGTATCCTTCAATTTTTTTGAGGTGGCGGACACTTTAACTTTTTTCGATGCGTTTCCTGGATTTATTAATTGTTTTTTCAATACGGGTATTTCGTATTTCGCTTCGTTAACATCTGGTCCCTGTTCCTGTAAGCGGTTTTTAATACTACATACGTTAGTAAACCCGGTTGTCAGGCATGTTCCGATACATAACGATGAAAGGAGAGTTATATTCACTGCAAAATAGTATTCAAACCGAATATACTGAATTGTTAATATAAAAATTATCAAGGACCATATCATAAAAAAAAGATGTTCCTCACGTTTTTTTGTATAAATGTGGTACATAAGGAACACGAATCCGGATATACTGAGTATCACCATGACATTAAATGAAGAAAATGCCAAATCCAGGCTCCATGGTTGCGATTCAGCGATGACACTGATCTCTTCATTCTGTCCAAAGAACATAATCTGCTTATAAGAGGCCCCGTTACTGATCGTGAGAATTGAAAGTACAATGACGGCACCGATCCCAATAACAACAAGGATATAAATGCCTGTATTCCGGTTCAACCATTTAGACAGCGCATACATCACCAGGGTTCCAACAATGATGAATACAATAGCAAAAATCGGGGCAATACTGTATTGCTGCAACGAGGACCCAGCTCGTTGGATTCCGAAAATCGCCATAAAAACGAGAAGCAAAGAAAAAACCACAATATTAGTGAGGAGCAAGCTGGTATCAGGTATGTTTGCAGCACGGTTACGAATGAACTGGAAAAAAGTGTATAGTGCCACAATTAACCCAAATAGGATCATAGTTGGCATATTCAGAAAACCTGCAAAATAGGTCAGAGCAGTTAGCAATGATAATCCAAGAAAAACGAGGGGAATCCGTTGAAACGTAAAACACGGGGGGTGTTGTTTACAGTACTTCAGTGTTACCATATACATCAGGCAGAACAGAGTTCCAAACAATACTTCGAGAATGTGATGGTCAACCTGACCGAACGTGGACATCTGAAAATAAGTCCCCGATGTAACGGCGAGTAAACCCGAAGCAATAATTCCTATTTTCCAGTCCCATAGGATTTTTCCGATAAAATACGTAACCGGGACCATCATGGCAGCAAAAACGGGGATTACCCAGGAGGCGAGGTACATCATATCAGTTCTTGAGGTCATCCCAGTGAGTATCGCGAGTGTAGCCGTAACAAATGGAAGAAATGGACCCCAATCAATAGACTTCCCGGACGGATATGCCGTCATGGGATCAAACCAGTTGTAAACAGGATAGTTATGGACCATCAGTTCGATCTGCCTAAAATTATACCAGATATCAGGAGAGCCAAATGTCAGGTAATGTGGCAGATCAATTGAAAGAGCGGTTAAACTACGAATCCATAGGGTAAAAACCATGAAACCGACAAGGATTAACACGATGAAAAGAGAATGGTAACGTTTGAATTCCGGAAAAAACATTAAAACCCACTCAATCTAACTATCCGAAGATATTATTAGTGCAGAAATAATAAAAGATATCCACTGCCGACGATTCAAATTGACAGCCTATTGTTTTTTATTGTGGGTATCTTCCTGATTTTACATAGCAATACTGAAAGTTTTTGGTAGTATCACATCATCGTCTGATATCTCACACGTCAATGCCGCATAATCATCCTTAACTCCTAAGTAATATACTTTCGCAGGGAGACATCCCTGTGATTAATCTTGATAAAACTCTTATGATGTGCGCATCAGGCAAGCCTAATTAAAACTTTTAAGTTTTTATGTAAATTTCAAAAGGGAGGATATTTTTTGGAAAGGGTATTTCCTGAAAACCAAAAATCACTTTCTTGGAAATAAGCTTGGTGAATTGGAAGTTTTGTCTATAATTGTCGGCCGTCATCAATGCAAAACCGCGAATTGTCGTGATAACACCAGAAATAATAAGGATATACGGGGTTGCCAGATAAAAGCGCGTAATTTATCCGAATAGCAGGTAAACGATAGAGACTAAGATAAACAAGGTGCATCAAAATAGTATCCGGTTTATTGTTCAAGGGTTAATGTAATTTTTTGCATGCACTATTTGGAAAATGGAGGGAAATTATTTGGACGAAAACGGAATAGAAAATCATATTCGGGAAGAAGAAGTGACCCGTCAGTCATCCGTTCGTAGTTCATTACTATCCAAACCAAAAATAAAAACAAACGATAATCCTGAAATATCAGTAGTGATACCTGCGTTGAACGAGGAGTTAACGATTGCGAGGTGCATCGTAGGAATACAAGATCTATTTAATAGGAATCACATAAAAGGAGAAATAATTGTTTCAGATTCCTCAACAGACAGGACGACAGAAATTGCAACGGACCTCGGGGCAATGGTAGTACATCCGGTAAAAATGGGATATGGATTTGCATATCTCGAGGGTTTTCGTCAGGCTAAAAGTAATGTACTAGTGATGATGGATGCAGACGGTACCTATGACCCATCAGAGATACTTCGTTTGGTCGCACCCTTGAAAACAGGTGCAGATCTTGTGATAGGTTCCCGTTTTAATGGCACCATCGACCCTGGTGCAATGACCCCACTCCACCGGTATATTGGCAACCCATTTCTTACGGGGGTCCTGAATTTTGTATTCCATACACATTTTTCTGATGCACACAGTGGATTTCGTGCAATCCGTCGCGAAGCGCTGGAAAAACTCAATTTAAAAACCCGCGGTATGGAATTAGCCTCAGAAATGCTTGTAATGGCCTCAATCAAAGGGCTTACCATTAAAGAAATTCCAATCAGGTATTTCCCCAGGAAGGCGCCATCCAACCTTCATAGTTTTGCCGATGGCTGGAGACACCTGCGTTTTATCCTGCTCATGAAACCGGTACCATTCCTTGCAATACCCGGATTGATTTTTTCATTGTTCGGGATATTATT
>JBAXMF010000303.1:0-3748 GCA_037134435.1 Methanomicrobiales archaeon
TGACATCGGATAAGAAATTCAGCGTGGCAGGGCGTCCATCCCAGTCTATTACTACTGCACTGAGCTCAACCCAGTAGGTGCTCCCCTCCTTCGAACCCACCCGGAACGGGTAGCGGGAGGGAAGTTCCTCACTTTTTAATCGTTTTTGGTACCGCTCCATCACGATGGCACGGTCAGCAGGGTTGACGATATCAGAAAACGGCATGGACAGAAGTTCCTGTTCTGAATACCCGGTCACTTCGATTGCTCGTTTATTGACCAGTTTCAGCCTACCGTCCTGTGCTACAACAATCGCTTCATTTGCATGTTCGATTAACAGCCGATATTTCTCCTCGCTCTTCCGAAGCGAATTTTCTGCCTTATTTCGTAACGCCGCCTGCTTGATCTTGTGTGAGAGTTCGGCAAACTGTGCACCAGGCTCACCACCTTTCTGGAGATAGAAGTCCGCTCCGCTGTTGATCGCCTGGATGACGACCTCTTCCCTGCCCTTACCGGTAAACAGGATAAAAGGGACCTGCCCGAGTTTCTTCCGGACCTCGATGAGGAACTGGATGCCGTCCAGCCCTGGCATCTGGTAATCGGATATGATGGCGTCGAATTGTTCCCTGATCAGGAGATCTAAAGCCGCAGGTGCCGAACCAATGGTCGTCACAATGAAATCACCGTATTGCTCAAGGAACAGCTTGCCGATCTCGAGAAGATCGGGTTCATCATCGACATAAAGGATTCGGAGTGTATCGACCATTTCAGTCACCAATCCCCGTCATTCGCCACATCCCGTTCGGTACCGTGATCTCGAACCGTGCCTCCTTCCCGGGTTCGCCGGTCTCGCAGATCGTGATGCCGGTGATATCGAGGATCTCGCGGATAAAGATGAGGCTCCGTGTCGTCGCACGGCCGGTACCCTCATCGCGCAAAAAGATCAACTCCTTCAGCTCCTGCGGGATGCCAATGCCATCGTCTTCAAAGAAAATCGTGGCCCCGCCAGGAGTAAACGTGTGCCAGACCCGTATACGGGTAACACGGTCGCCATGTTTCACCGAGTTCTCGAAGAGGCGCTGGCATACCATTTCCAGCAGGGGATCGGCAAAGATCTCGAGGTCCCCAGTTTCAAGGCTGTGCTGGATCTTCCCGATTGATATATGAGAGAGCCCGAACAACAACGTCATCTTCACATTCTGCCAGGTCGGGGGTTTTGCTCCCATGTCCTGGTAATCCTTCGAATATTCAATGGTTTCGTGAATTGACCTGATTGCCTGCATGCCCTTTTCCAGGGTTGCAATGACCTGGTCCTGCCCGGCTAACTGTTTTTTTGCCAGTTCGAGGTAACCGTTCAGGACAAAAACCTGGCCTGATAAGTTTTTTCTTGTCAGCTGGGATAGTATGTTGAGTTTCTGGTTCACCCGGAGCAACGCTTCCTCACCCCGCTTCCGTTCGGTGATATCATACAATATTGAACGGCTAATTACGAGGCTGTCGTCCGGGTTTTTGATTGCAGTTGCACTCGCAAGAACGGTCAGGATTGTTGTGTCTTTTCTGATTATATCAAATTCAAGATCACGTATCCATCCTCGTTCTATAAACAGGGGGAAACTCTTTTTAAAATTGTCCCGACTTTTTTCGGTAAGCAGGTCTGTAAATTTTGTCCTGCCGATAATTTCTTCCCGCGAGTATCCCAGCCATTTGAGCTCGGTATCGTTTATGTTGACAAAAATTCCGTCTTTGTTCAGCGAGTGGTACCCGCACGGTGCGTTATTGTAAAGGTCGTGGATTTCCGCTGATGTCTGCTCTCGTTCTACTTCAACCCGCTTGCGTTCGGTGATATCAACGAGGAGCAGGAGTATGGCGGGGCTGTTGTGGTACTGGACCGGTGTGCCTTTTGCGATTACCGATCTCCGGAGACCTTCCTTTGGGATGATGTCCATCTCAATGGTAACGGGGACCTCCCCTGCCAGGCGGGCTGCCATGTTGGCAGTTACTGTATCACGGTACTCCAAAGCGACATATGAGAGCACAGACGTGCCGACCAAATCCTCTGCGCTATACCCCATTGCTTTCACCGTGGCCGGGTTCGCATAGAGAATCCTCCCATCCATCCCGTATAACACGATGTAATCGGGCAGGTTTTCCACAAGACCACGGTTAAATGATTCACTCTCCTTCAGTGCCTCGATCTGCCAGATATCAGTAATGTCACTGAACGCAATACGGACGTTAATCGTCCCGTTGCTGCCGGTGAGCCGGGCCCCTTCCAGCCGGGCGGGGAACGTTGAGCTGTCCCCCCGCTTGAGCATGAGGGTACGGACCTGTTTTTCCTTCCTGTTCCGCACATGCATGAAGTATTGGTCCCAGTTTTCAAGGTCACCGGGGGTGATGAATTGTCCGAATCCATGGTTGACCAGATCGCCCCGCTCAACACCGAGGAGTGTCGCGGCCCTGAGGTTCACTTCGGTTATCAGCGCCTTATTGTTAAGCGAAAGATAACCTGTCGGGGCAAAGTCATACAGGTCAAGAAACTTGTCCCGTGACTCCCCGAGTGCGATATGAGCTCTCCGGAGTTCTTCTGCCTGGGTCTCGAGCTCGATCTGGTGCACCTGGAGTTCGTGGATGAGTTGTTCCGGGGTCTGCCCTGCGAGGTCGGCAGAACGCTTCGGGCAGCGGGCGAGCTGCACCTCTGCGTCATCCCGGAGCGTCTGTTCGATGCCCAGGGGATCAAGGTTCTTCTCTTCCATTTTCTCCTTTCCTGCTGCCATTATGCATCATTCCGTACCATCCGCCATATTCCTTTCGGCACCACAATCTTGAACCGTGCTCCTTCACCCGGCTTGCCCGTCTCGGTAATGATAACCCCTGTAATGGAGAGGATCTCGCGGGACAGGAACAACCCAAGCCCGGTGTTCTTCCCAAAGCCACGTTCGAAGATCTTGTCCTTCTCTGCTGCAGCGATACCATCACCATCGTCCTCGCAAATGATCTGAATATCATTACCTGCTTCCTCGACGGAGAACCAGATGGTCGTAATCTTCCCGCCGTACCGTACCGCATTATCCATCAGGTTATAAAATACCTTGACAATCAGCTGGTCGGCGAACATCGTCATATCAGCAGGAATCGTATTGACCAGCCTGATATCACCCAACGCTACGTCTTTGGCCGCTGTGTCGATAAGTGTGCGAATATTCTGCCAGACAGGGGCATTGACCCCGATCCCCTCATATGTTTTTGTAAACTGTATCATCGCCTGTATCCGTTCGGCAGCATGGGTAATTTTGTTAAAATAGGTACTGAATGAAGGGTCTGACTGCTCCATTTCCAAGAGTTCAAGGAATCCCATCAGCACGGTCAGCTGGTTGTTGATGTCATGCCGGGTAATGCCGGAGAGGAGTGTTAGTTTCTTGTTCGCGATTCCGAGTGCCGTTGAGAACTGCCGGAACTCCTCTTCGTGGTAATCCCTCTCATTTTCAAGATCTTTGCGCTCGGTGATGTCAACACCCTGTGCGATCGTGGAGATTATCCTGCCCTCATGATCAAGGATGTTTGCCGAATTCCAGATTACCGTCCGGACACTGCCATCTTTAACAAGAATCGGGATCTCGACAATCTCCCACCGTTCACCTTCAAGGGTTTTTTTGATCTCATGAAGTGAGGTGTCCCTGCTTTCTTCGGGGAACAGGATATCAAGCCGCTGTCCGAGGACTTCCTGCTCAGAGATGAGGGTCAGGTCCTCGAATGCATGGTTGAACCGGGT
>JBAXMF010000304.1:0-3741 GCA_037134435.1 Methanomicrobiales archaeon
TTCAGCCCATTATCTTAACCGACATTCTACAGAACTGCAGAAGAAACCGCCTGGGTTTCGTTCAGAAAAGAAAATTGATTTTTCGTTATGCGCCAATCGCCGCAAGATTCCCAGGACCCCTCATGTAGAGCCAGTAACCCTTCGTTGGGTACAATCGTGTGGACTCGCCCGGATCTCCATTAAAGATTGTCGGTTCATAACGCTGGGTCGCTGCATCAAATCCCATTGAGTTCACCCACGTTGGCTGGACTGAAAGGTACGTGTTCCGTGCTGATGTGGGGTCTGATCCCGTGAAACCTATTGTGTTCCATCCCGCCGGGAGAGACCGCGATGGCGGGATAACCATCGGGTTTGCTGTATCAACGTTTAAATTGACCACGGTTTCTGAAACCGAATAGATCCAGATACCATATAACGGTTGTATTGGTGTAGTTGCGGCGACCATCACCCACCGGGCCGGGCTTTGTGACCCGTCCCACATAAAGGCAGAATGACCCCCCATATTCACACTACTGAATATCGTACCGGTATTGAAACCTGCGGCAAGTCTCTTTGGTGTTGAAACAAAGTTCCATCCAGGCAGGAGTGTGATCCGGTCCGGGGTCTGGTACGGGGGAGATGTGGGGGTAACCGGTGCGGAAATGAAATAGGGGTCATTGACCGCACCAGGATAGAGGGGGAGCATTTTCTTCTGTTTCGAGGGGTCTGATGCAGAGTAGACCAGTCCCGGAACATCAATTCCATTATCGAGGTACTGCCCGTCAGGAATGAGGAAGTTCTTCATTACAAGTGTTGGATCACTTCCACTTTTTCCCTCTTCCTTAATCACATTGAACCAGATAATCCCCTTGATATTCGGATAGACAGATGAGAGAGTTACGGGGTTATAGACCTCAGTTACATGGGAGATTTTAAGCGATTCTTCCAGGACCGGATCCCCCTGCCCGTCACTGCTCGTCTCGGTGAAGATGAATGGATGGTTTCTCTCCGTGGCGTAAAAGTCGTAAAATCCCTTGATATTGGAGAGATTGGTGGGCCCGCCTGACCAGGAATACCAGGTCATCCCTACCCAGTCAACAGAATCATTGGGGAGCTGTTGCAGGTTGTTATCATTCCCTGGCCAGTAGACTTTTCGGGCGTCCTTCGTTGGTGCGACAGTTCCAGCCCAGATCACCTGGATGTTATCCCCGCCTGCCTGGTGGATAAGCGTGTACGAATCCCGGAACCACTGGCGGAATGCCTGTTTCGCCGGGCTGTCAACCGTGTCATTGCTTTCAGGGTCAACTTCACTGTACGCATTGAACTCGGGGGCCAGCCAGATCAGGACGGTCCCACCGTTTCCCGAAGCATCCTTATGCAGGTTTGAAACAGCATTTAATTTTGTGGCCAGGTCGGTGAGGATCTGACTTCCGGTTTCTCCATTCGGGTACGTATTAGACAAAGACAGGATTTGCCCGTTGTAGGGTGCGAGTGCAATCAACGGTACTCCACCCTGCATAATGACTTTTTCAGCCCATACGTCGGGACCCGGGCAGGGGGTATATGCGATCTTCCCGTAATTATTGTCAGGGTAGAAATTCATCAGGTAATACCGTGAAAAGATGACCTGCTTTGCGCCGGACCCTGAGTTTATTGCGTCCGCTGAGGCACGGAATGATACAATCCCTGTATCTATCGAATCCAGGCCGCCGGAAACCGTTTCCCCAAAGGTATTCGGGTGGTCCAGGAATTGCGTCTCATAGAGATGTTTATCCAAATTGCTGTTCTTAAAGTTATTCGGGCCGAGCGTCCCCATGTTCCCGCCAAGATATACGCCACCATAGCATCCCGTGCCTGAAAGGAGACCTTCACTGGTGGTCGGGATGTGGACCGCAGCGAGAGACGGGACCAGCAGGCATATGCCGATGATAGTGCCGATAACAATTATGCGTGTTATATGTACCATGTTCGTTCTCCTGCCAGATACACCCAAATACCACCAAAGATTTTTTTGGCATCTGAAACGTATCTGATCAAATTATCATTTTTTTACCGCTTTTTTTCGGATTACACAAATATTGTAACATTAATCCGGCATGATAAAAAAAACTACTGGTCGATTATCATTGATTCCAAATCGGGACTTACAACAATTGACAACATTTTTTGTCAATGAAACACTTGAATTGTGAGAAACAGCCCGCCACCCATTTCCCCACTTTCACTGGAATGATGAAATAATAAAACACTATTGATGTGCACATCAGGCAAACCTAATTGTAACGGTGAAGTATTCATGCTAAACCGGGAAAAATCCAACGACCATGCCATTCTCGATTCCCATTCATCAGGATCGGGCCAGCACCATTTTTTTACTCATTGCCACATACGATAATCACCCGACAATGTGCCAAAAGGAAATACATCTTCGATAACCCCGGATGAACGATGAAGCAGGTCTCACACCAGAACAACGCATTTTATAACGGTGATTGCGTTACCGGAGCGCAGGAATATATCCCGGATAACTCGGTTGACCTGCTTATTACCGATCCACCGTATGGAATTAAGGGCGACCAGCTGCACAAACATTACAACAGGAATGAAGAATTTGTTATCGGGGGTTATGTTGAAATCCCACAAAATGAATATGCAGATTTCAGCACCGCGTGGATAAAAGAAGCAGAACGCGTGTTGCGACCTGGCGGCTCGCTCTATATCGTATCGGGATATACCAACCTGGTCGATATCCTTAATGCATTACGGACAACCTGCTTAAGCGAGATCAACCATGTGATCTGGAAATATAATTTTGGGGTATTTACCCGTCAAAAATACGTTTCATCCCATTATCACATCCTCTTTTACGAAAAACCGGGGGCGTTACGGACATTCAATCTGGAATGCCGGTATGGCCTTGATGAAAAAACGGAGGAGGGAAAATCGCTCAATAACTTCGATCGGGAAGATGTCTGGATCATCAACCGTGAGTATAAACCAGGCCAGGCGAAGAACAAAAATGAATTGCCGACGAAACTGCTCATAAAAATGATCCAGTACAGCAGTAATGAAGGCGATCTGGTCTGCGATTTCTTCCTTGGTGGATTCTCCACCGCAAAAGTCGCAATCGGTCTTAACCGGAGGGCAACAGGATTTGAAATCTCCAGGCAGATGTTCGATGCACAAAGCAAAGAGATCGAGACCTTAAATCCAGGCGGTCTAATTTCAGACTTGAGAAATCCAACGGTTAGCACGCTTGAAAATTTCGGAAACGCGTGGACAGACGATGAAATACATCGCCTGAAAGAGGGGTTTTTGCAGCTTGCTGCCAGAGGGATGACTAAAAAGGAGATAGTTGCCCAATTAGGTGAATCACACGGGCGAGGACGTTTTGCGATAGTAAACGCCCTTAAAAAAATAAATTGTTGCAACAGTACCAAATTTGTACGTACAACATTTAGATGAATTTTAATGAAAATTTATCATTCGAACATCTCAGTATGGAACGGTGAGTCCGTTACCGAACCGTAACCGGGGTTAATGGACCGTCCCCATATACCTATCCCTTTCCCTGGTCGGGGTGCCACGCTTGTTCCAACTCAAATTCATGCAGAAGAAACCAACCCCAGGTACCCATCTGAAAGGGGCAGTAATGAAAAACCATGCAGGCTGTTCGCCGGATGATTAATCTCCAGCTATTTCCCCTACTTTATCACGTATTCATGTTCACGATCAACCTGCTTTTTCCTCTGGTCATAGACC
>JBAXMF010000305.1:0-3738 GCA_037134435.1 Methanomicrobiales archaeon
AGGTCATTGACCCGCGGAGTTTTTGCATTCCAGAGTGCGGTCCCATTATTATATCGCGATGATACAATCCCCCGTGATCCTTCACCCTCACTCGTTGCAATATCCGTACCGTTCGAAGATGCAGCGATTGAAGTGAATACGTTTAAGGTTGAGATTTTTTTATTGATTTTTTTTCGGTTTATTATGAAACTAGGGTTTTGATTAGAGTAGACTGAGTATGCGATAGTTGATCCATCCGCAGAGATAGCAACCGATGCAATCGGATTATCTGTCAACATTGGGTCATTTAACAAACTATACATCACCCCATCACGGTTGAACATATATACCCCACCACCCATTGTCCCTACTGCTAACTGGTTGTGGTTCCTCGCGAGAGCAAGACCGGTGACCCACCCGGTTGAAGTCTTGGAAAGGAGTGTACCATTCTGGTTGAAAATCCGGACTGCCCCTTTATCACTGTATAAAGCCTCCTGTGAGCCGGTAAAAATACGTGAACCATCATCTGCAATTTTCACAAGCTGGTCACCAGCAAATTCTTCAGCCCATAGCTCACTCCCGGTACGAGTGAACAGGTGTACTTCGCCCTTTGTCGATCCGATTACGACATAGTCCCCATTTGATGAGAGTGCAATATTTGAAATCGCATCATCGGGAAGCGACATCCGCCATTCCGGGACCTGTGCAACAGCAGGTTGTGCAAGTGAAAAAAACAGGAAACCAAAAATAATTAATGCTGTAATGTGTGAAAGGGCCATCATTATTCCGTTTTTGCTGTTACCTGAGCTTAGCTGATGTCATGCCATCTATTGTTATGAGGGTTACAAAGAGTCTCCGAAGTAAAAAATAAAAAATAAAAAGGAGAACTTTATTCGCCCTCAACTAAGTTCCACTGATTTTCCCATGATTGGTAGTACTATAGGGGTCGTGAAACTGGAGAACACACCGCTATTGCCTGCACCTGGACTGATTAAAAATGTTGAGAAGGCTTTCGGACCTTTTATTTGTGACCCCACTGGCAGCTGCCCGGGGGTGATCTCCCGAACAAATGATGGGATTAAATACGGTTGATTATTTTTCATCATACCAGCATACGTGGAACTTGTAGTTACCGTGGAAATTTTTTGCGGGGAAATAACCGGGTTCCCGATGATCACCTTTTCTGATGTAACCATTGTACCATCAACGATTATTGTTATCTCAATTGACCCTGATTTAAGCCCATTTTGTGAAAATGAGAAGGTAAAATCTTCAGGCCCGCCATCCACCTGGTCAGGTATTTCATCTTCTGATGCCTGTTTAATACCGTTCCACTCCATGGTGCTAATCACCGGCGGATCACTCCCCAAATTTTTATACCCTGCAACCCTGATTAATGAAAAAGTGCCATTGATGTCGTCCCTGCCTTCACCGGAAATTTCTCTTGACCAGGTATTATTTTCAGATACCCCCCCGATTGTGATAAACGTGTAACCAATGGACGGTATGTAATTAATAATATTGACCGTATTTGTACCCGTATTCTGATTGGTTATTGTAAATGATGCTTGATCAAGGTTCATGGGAAAGTTCAGGTTGCCGATGTCCATTTTATATGCTGAACCTGGCTCATCGATTATTGCAACAATTTTCATCGTTATATCTGATCCATCCTTCAACCCCGTCGTCGTAACAGTGATATAGTCACCCGGTTGTACCTGGTGAGGCGATACATCAATTGTTACTGCAGATACAAGCGGGATACCAGCCAACCCTATCAACAGGAGTACAAGATACCATCTTAATGCCATTCGTCTCATTTCGAAGCTCCCCTTTCTTCGGTTGTACGTAACGTGATATTACATGTTAAAATTTCCGATCTGGAAGAATGCCAGGGGTACCCATAGTCTCCAACGGACATAACATTTCAGGTAACGGGAATTTTTTTCATAGAGATCATTTTCCTGGATCATTCACATTATATTTACAATTTCGCACATGGCTGGGCAGGATTATTGAGATTAACATTATTGAATGTTAGACCTGGTAGAATTGCAGGGATATACAACCTAAGCTCCCGAAGAAATTAGGCACATGAGATTCAGTGCATCCAGAATGAGGCGCTGCTTTTTGGTCATCTCAGTATTCATCGTCTGTCCATCTGCAAGGGTAATCTTCCGAAACTTCTCAAGTTCAAGGAGCATGCCCTTAATAGCGTATCTTTTAAGCAAACCTGCATCGGTCATCATCTTTAAAAGTCTGGAACGAATAACCAGACCTAGGAATACAATGAAAAGAAAGCCATTTGTTGTACTATCGCTATGAGTATTCAAGGGAAGAACATCCAGATCTGATTTCATAACTTCAATTTCCTTCTCGATCTCATCTCGCTCCCGGTAGAGTGAAAGACAGTTCATCCAGTCAACATCACCTGAATAAAACAGTATAAATTTCCCCATCATATTTGTCCGTTGAGCGACAGCGTTCTGCTTTATTGATGCTTCAATCCGATTATCTACCTGTTTCCAATTGAAAAAGTTCTTGAACTTGCCGGCCTTCTCAATAAATCGGATATGCGCCAACTGACCCTTCTGTAACCTGATACAGGATAGTTCTTCCCGAATATCAAACAGGCGGCCAGTGAGCGCTTCTTTTTCCTCGTGTTCACGTTTTGGGTCGTAATAAAGATATCCTTGCAAGAAATGCGACCCGATGGGAAACGACACTGGCTTGACATAGATTGTATGCTCTTTGAACTTTTGGAGGTAATCAACGCTCTCAATATCTCGCTGGGCCTCGGTTAAAAGCATCTTCAAATCCTTTAATTGGAACGTCGCAGCGATAATGAAAGAGATCTTATTTTCAAGCATCTCTAAAAGATTATTATAACTGAAAAAACCCCTGTCCATGATAGCGCAATAATGCTCAACACCATATGCCTCGAGTTTCGCCAGAGTACCTGTGAGCGTTGTAACATCACTGATACTCCCTGGATAAATGTCATACATCACAGGAATGCCCATATCTTTGTCCATGATAAGTGAGAGATTTATCTGAGGCAGAGAAAGACCATCACGGTTGTATCCGTATTCGAGTAGATTTATCAGAGATGAATAACTCGATATGCTTGTTATATCGTAGATGAGAGTTCGTTTCGTCCGGTTTTTTTCGAGAAGCTGCCCCATAAATTGTTGTGGAATCGTGCTGGTTCCAATTCGTTCCAGGAGTTCACTGATACGTTGTCCGGAGAGTGAGATCTTCGGGTCGTCAAGGGATAGTACCGTCCCCGTGTACCAAGTTTCGACATGCTGCATCGCCAGAGGTCGAAGAACCCGGTTGAATGCTAAAGCTGTGATCATGGCAACTTCTGTATCATTGAGTAGTCCATGCAGATACTGATCCAACTTCAGTTCCTTCATGATATGTTTGAGAATCAGCACTGATCCATAGTCGAATGATGAACGTATGGTTACAGTCTTTTTTGCCTTTCTGACTTTTATGGTGACTTCTGCAGGTGCGTTCCGCATACGAACTGGTTTTCCATCGATATTTCTCCCGAGATACTTGGAGTTTTTATATCGCGTCTGTTTCGATACAGGATCGTAATATGGGGTCTCTTCGTACCAATACTCAATACCCTTGATCTTTTTGAGACGCTGTATTGATTCCATGGTGTGCCTAATATATTATAGGCACACTATTTTATAAAATAATTTCGGTTAGAAGCAATATTTAGACTTTAATTTTGATTGGCGATAA
>JBAXMF010000306.1:0-3728 GCA_037134435.1 Methanomicrobiales archaeon
TCTGAGACATGGATCACTTGATCTACACTTACCCATATGAAATGTCGGAGAGCCATTTTTTCTATGTTGAGGTTCCACAGGTGATTCTTCCACATTATCATATAATTATAAATATTGAATAGGAAGAAGGAAATCATCTTCCATATATACAATCACGTCTTACCCTTGATTAACTCAAGTGAGGAGTATTATTATGAGCGAAACACACGAGAGAGATTCAGTTTTTGTAATGAAGGATATTACAGCTGGTGCTGGAGCCCTGGGCCTCCTTGGCTATGGGATGACGGGCGTTCTCCTGGGTCTGGCTAACGCCGGGTTGATCGAGGTTGGATCAATGATCCTCGGAATGGTCATCTTTTATGGCGGTATCGCACAATTTGTTGCCGGTCTTATGGAGTGGAAGAAAGGAAATACCTACGGGATGGTAGCATATGCCTCATATGGACTGTTCTGGTTCTCGTTCGGGGCCCTTCTTCTCCTTCCGGTAATAGGACTTGCAAAGACTACCGGGGGCCCGGGGGCAATCGCTGCATACCTTGCACTATGGGGTATTTTCACGACAATCCTGTTTATCGGTTCACTAAAGATGTCGAAGGCACTTCAGTTTGTCCTAGGAACTCTTGCCCTTCTGTTCTTCCTGCTCGCAGCAGGGGCTGCAACCGGGAACAGCATGCTAACCGTTATCGGAGGATATGTGGGAATAATCAGCGGATTTGCGGCCATTTATACTGCTCTTGCACCTGTCCTGAACGACATTTATGGAAGGGATATTGCACCTCTTGGATGAACCAAAAAAAGAGCAACCAGTACTTTTTTTTTAATCCCTTGGTATGAAAGACAAGGGTAACGTCGCTGGAAAAAATCCGGAACTTTAAAAAAAGCTCACCTGGGTATCAGGTTGTTGACAACGTGAGTTGACCTTATCTAACCAGCAGATATCATGCGTGATTAATAGGTGAAGCCAACAAATAATTTCTCTATAGTACCATGTAGAGGATTGCCACATGATCACCATCGTCCCAAAACCAACCGATTCTGTCGGTGATAATTCTACCCGGATGGTCACTGAAGAACTCACCAAAGCCGGTGTACCCTACCAGTCAATTGATCTCGATTCCATTGATCCCCTTTCAGGTACCTGCTCAGGTGAACTGATATGGGTATGCGGTATACGCCAGGACGAACACCAGTTTGAGGTAATCAATGCACTTTCTGTAGACAACCAGGTCATTAATTCCCCGGAGTCTATTTTTACCTGTGCAAGCAAAGTCAAGACATCTGCACTCCTGATAAAAAGGGGCATAAGAACACCGGAAACATTTTTTACGGCCTCGGTTGAACTCGCTGGACAGTTCATTGAAAAGCATCGCAGGGTGGTCTATAAACCCGTATACGGGTATGACGGAAACGGCATCTGCCTCATCAGTTCTGCCCGGGAACTCGGAACAGGCCCTTATTACCTCCAGGAATATGTCCCAAATGAACAGGATTACCGGATTTTTGTCATCAATGGAAAATCAGTGGGTGCAATTGTACGCCGTTCGGATTCCCTTGCACATAATATTCACCAGGGGGGTAGCGGTGCCCCGTGTGAAATTGATACGGACATGGATGCAATAGCAGGGGAAGCAGCCATGGCAGTCGGGGTAGATTATGGTGGTGTAGACCTCCTCAAAGATAAAGAGGGCTATACCGTGCTTGAAGTCAACGGGACACCCAACTGGCACTGCATGAGTACCCCGATTCCGAAACTTATTGCAGAATACCTAATTACGAAGAAACGCCAGTCCCGACGCTGATCACGGGAGATTCATTTTCGATTGCAATTCACCTATCGAACGTCTCGTGTCAATAGTAAAGAGGGATAAAATCCCCAAGATTACTGGTAATATTCCATTTCTTTTAATGTTTTTTCTGCCAGTTCCTTCATCCGTGCAGATATCCTGCCGGAGGCTGAAAACTCCACGTCTTTCATGGCATTGGCAATCTCATTACCGAGAATAAAAATCGCATACTTATGCTCCATTTTGCTCTTATGGATCTGACTGGGGAGAGTTTTAAGGGAATAATAATGGGTGAACTTAAGGTCCGGATTAATGCTCTCAAAATAGTCCTTGATATTAGAGAGCATCTGGTGAAGAGTAATTAATTCTTCTTTGTGCATTTTCGGTATCTTCCCCCAGATCAAATAGGAAACTTTATCTTAAATAAGTATGGGGGAGAAAATATTCAAACGATATTTATTAGCCGGATTGACAGCGGACGCTTTATAATCCCCTTGAATTCGCGTGCTGCCACGTACTCCACGCTTAACCCGACCAGGTGATCAAGTAATCTCTGGTTCACCTCACTATCAAGGACAACCCCCTTTACATCACCGTTCATCTCATCGAGTGCCGTTTCGACCTCCCCTGCTGGTATTTCACGAATGAGCTCATAGTCGCTGGCAAGGAACCGTGCAAGATGGTGCCCCCGCACGGCCCGCAGGTGATCGGTGAGCGTCTTTGAGGCACCTTGTTTTTCATCAGATCGTGGTTGTTCCTTCCGGGCGGGAGATACGCCCGCAGTCCCGTGCGGCTCACTGGCTGATTTCGCAAGCGGTTGTTTTTCTTGTTTTACCAGTGCCTCTTCCCCGGATGGGTCTTCCTCATCTCCCGTAAAGAACTGGTCACGTACGTATTCCACTGGTACCTTGTTCCGGAGTGCCTTGATGACCTCTTTCCGGGTCAGGTCCTCCACACTTTTACCTCGGGGCGAGCTGGCAACATAATCAATGTCTGCCACCTGTAAGAGTTCCCGGAGGATCAGTTCCCCGCCGCGGTCCCCGTCAAGAAATGCCGTTGCGGTTTTTGTACTGGTCAGGTCGATAATGGTCCCGGAAACTTTTGTGCCTTCGACGGCCACCGCATTTTTTATCCCGAATTTCAAGAGGTTGATGACGTCCGCGCGACCTTCCACGACAATAATCGCATCGGTGTCCAGCACGTTCGGACCTGCAGGAACTTTATCATCACCGATTACGCAAATTTTTTCAATACGGATACTCTCCCGGACATCATCCAGCAGTTCATAGCTGTCGATTGAGGCATCACTGAAATAATCGGTGAGCAACTCCTTCGCTCTTTCAACAATAATCCTGCGTTTTACGACCCGGATATCCTCAATACTCTCAACCGCTACATGGGCTGCGCAGGGACCTACACGGTCAATCGTCTCAATAGATGCAGCAAGGATAGCCGTTTCCGCACGGTCAAGCGACGAGGAGATCAGGATCTCGCCCTTGGTCTCCCCCTTCCTGCTGGTCACCTGAACGTCTATTCTCCCTACACGCCCGGTGCGCTGTAAGTCCCGGAGGTCAAGGTCTTCGCCGAGTAACCCTTCAGTCTGGCCAAAAATGGCGCCGACTACATCAGGTTTCTCGACCACCCCCTCTGCAGTGAGGTGGATGTGAATAAGGTACTTGGTAGTATCAGACGAATACGTAGTAATGCACCCCCATGTGTCATGCAATATTTCATGCGCGTGATCATAGGTAGTTCCTAGTGGTATGCAGGATCATTTAAAATGTTTTATATTGTTAACGGATCTCCATTTTTTTATTGACCTTCGGATTAAAGGGGAGAATAGTATACCTCGTACAGGACTGGATCAGACCAAGATAACCGTTCACCAAAGCGGGCGGTACGGTTATAGTTCGCCCTTTGCAATTCCGGAAAAAAATAAAAACG
>JBAXMF010000307.1:0-3719 GCA_037134435.1 Methanomicrobiales archaeon
TCCCCTGTCAATTTTTCGATGTAGTCGACCTTTCTGCGACCACAGACATGGCAGTTTTCCTGGCGGTCCGGATAGTCGAGCGGTTTGTAATCCTGTGGCCTGATATTTGCGACATTGCAACAGCTTGCAACAGGTTTTGAAAATGTGTTGCAAGTCCGGCCGGCGCTCTGCACAGGGCTTATGGCAATATGGGACTTTCCTGCAAAGGGGTCTTCATTATTTGCAACATTTCCGGTATCACTGGTAAGACCAGGGTTTGAATGCTGGTACGGCACCGGGTGCCCTGTGATGACGATAGCAGAAAGTTAAATAACCCACATTATTCCGCGAGGAGCAATAACCTGGCATAGCGAAATGTCCTATCGTATTAGCAAAAAGAATTGTGTCAAGGCAGTCACGGCTTGATCAATTCGGCATACCTGATACGGGATCGATGTGATTTGATAGGACTTTATAGAATGATCCACCTATAAGAAATGAGTCTCATTCAACCAGGGCCAGAATAGTTACCAGGGGAATAATCCAATTACGGCGGTCCCGTAGTGATGTATTCGATGGTAAACGTCTGTCACGGGGATTTGAGGAAAAATGACGAAACAGGTATGGTCTTTTAATGTACCGGGGAAATCGTATCATCACCAGGGAAAAACGTCCCCGGGCCACTGTTACCGTACTACCTGCACACTTGATAACCGGGGATTCTGAATAGATTATGTTGCGGCGATGTCCCAAATGCTCAGGGTTTAAAATTGATTTTGATTCACGCATCGAAAACGCCATCTGCAGAAGATGTTGGGGAAGGGGGTACATCGACCTCGACCCATCCGTGTGTTTCAGGTGCTGTGGGTCCAGGAAAAACTTTGATATGGACCTTGGCTGGGTTAAATGTACAGGCTGACGGGGCACGGGGAGGATAGAACTTCCCGATTACTTGTAATACTATGTTGGCAGGGGTATCCGTGGAGCCGGTGAAGGCTGTGCGGTATGCGAAGGAGCACGGGGCGATTACCAAAAAACAATCCCTGAAAAATTCTTCAGTGAGCGTGACTGTTGCATTACAGGAATTGCATCATTCGTGTTCCATGGGTATATTCCTGAAAAAGGGCATAACCGGACGTAGTACCGAAACACGGTCTCAACCAGGGGAACGAATAAATCCTCACCAATCGAGGCCAAACACGCCACGAACCCAACAATGCTTGTCATGATACCGTGGTCCTTTCCGCCCTCCGCTCCATAATTTCGCAAGGCCGGAAAGGGGGTGCAGAGAGGAGGCACCCGTGGTGTGGCACCCGTCCTTTAGGCTTGGCAGGGCGGGGAGCAGAGCGGGGGGTCGGTCGCAGTGGCGACCTGAAGAGGGAAATCTGAAAGAGGATTTTTTTTTATGCGCGAACGTTAAAAAAAGTCGGTTACTGTTAAGCTGAAGAACTAAAAAGATTTTAGATACATTATCTCTTGTAAATCGTTTAAAATCTAGTTTAGTATGGTATCCTTCCTCCGGTATCCCGTAAGTGGCATAGACACGCAAACATTTTGAGCCCCATTTTTCTCTCTATTTTTTCTATCGTTGCCATTCACATCAATTGATCCTGATTGAACCCGCACTTCTGGTCAGCAGTTCCATGGCCACTTAGCCGGAATGCCATATTCCATCATCTACCACGGGTAATCTTATGGGAGGTGACTAATGACAAACGAAGCCGATGAACATATTTTAGAAGCAATCGGAAGATGTCGGATCATTGTACGAAACGGTAAGGTTGTTGAAGTCGGTGGGGCACAAATCAAAGACTGCCCTCTCGCAAAGCGATTCGCCTACCCGATCCCGGATCTTAACCCGGAGTCAGTGAAGGCAAACATCGAGCACCGGATTAACGCATGGGGTATGTGTACTCCCGGACGTGCGGTGCTTGGTTCAGAGGAATTTGTAGGATTCGGTGCATCCGAGATCCTGAGTTTCGGACTTCACGCCGGCCTGATTGATGCCGTTGTCCTTGTCTGTGACGGTGCCGGGACCGTTATCGTAACGAAGCCCTCCCTTGTCCAGGGTATCGGGGGAAGAATGTCAGGCCTGGTAAAAACGACACCCTACCCTGAAGTAATACAACGAATCGAAGAGAACGGGGGAATTGTAATCGATACGGTCCATGCAGGTCTTAACCAGGCAGCTGGTGTGAAGCGGGCATATGAAATGGGTTATCGGAATGTTGCGGTGACCGTTACGCTGCCCGACGAAGCCAGACTGATTAGAGACCTGTATCCTGGTGTGATTATCTTCGGTGTGCATGTCACAGGACTTTCCAGAGATGAAGCTGAAACCCTTGCTTCTTCGTCGGATTTAGTTACGGCATGTGCATCAGGAGCGATCAGGGAAGTTGCTGGAAAGAAAGCCCTGGTCCAGGCCGGAGTCTCGATACCGATCTTTGCCATGACTATGATGGGAAAAGATCTTATTATGAGAAAAATCGACCAGGGGAAAGAACAATTTCTTGTGAAGACTACCCGGTTGCCAGCATTGGGTGAACAGCAGCCGAACCCGCTTGTATAAATTAACCGGGTCATGGAATCCCCCGCTCTCTTTTTTTTCAGGAATCCTTCTGATGTCCTTGGTATTTTTTTCCGCACCGCATTTTCACTCCTGCGACCTACCGACCCCCACCTATAATTCCAGTTCCCAGCGTTCTTCCAGCACAGGTTCGCCCCACTCATTGTTGATCTGTGTACCAGTAATCCGGAATCTCCTGTCGGCGTACAGGTGCCTGGCTGCCACCAGGGTACTGAACGTCCAGAGGAAAACGAACTGGTACTGCTTCTCTTTACAGAAACAGAGTGCCAGGTCAATAAGCCGGTGCCCTGCACCTGTCCCCCTCATACCAGATTCAACGAAATAAAACCGGAGTTGTGCGGGACCATCACCCGCATACGTGATGGCGATGCATCCGCAGGGAACGGTGTTGTTCTCCAGGATATACATGCAGTCCCGTTCGCGGTCAAAATGCCCAATAAACTCCTGCACACCGCCGGTCAGGTACGTTTTCCAGGTATCCGATGTAAACCCGTATTCGGATGCATACAACGCCAGCTGCCGGGATATCACGAAATTAAGGTCCGTCTCACGGAACGGCCTGGTGGTGATGCCCGAATCTGCATTGGATGTGTGTTTGGTTTTTGTTTTCATAGGCCGTTGGATTTTATTGTCGCGATTAATGTCTGTCAGCAGTCATCAGGTGTTACCCCCGATAATGGCTTTCATTTTTTATACGCGGCTTTCCCTCGCATTCTGTCGAAAATAGTAGTTGTATCAGCCCTGATGGAATGAGTCGGGGCCTCCACCCAAAAAATCTCCGCCCTGCAAAGCTTAAAGGGCGGTGCCACACCACCGGTGCCTCCTGTCAGCCCCCTTTCGCCCGGCGAAATCATGGAGCGGAGGGCAGGAGGACCATTCATTCATAAGGCATTATTGAGATCGTCCAGCCCGCTATCAGGATTACCCTGGTCTTATCTCTGATCTCCTAACGTGATCAAGCCCGGCCTGATTAATAGTACCTGCCAGAGACAAGACCAGAGGGTCTTGATATAGGATTGGAAAGCGGATTTTAGTTTGTCACGGGGCCTGATCGAAATCCCGATATGTCAGCCATATTTTTTCCAAAAAAATTAGTCCTCGTGTCTGCTGAGGAAATACACCCCAATGCAGATCAAACATATTGACACGGCCA
>JBAXMF010000308.1:0-3717 GCA_037134435.1 Methanomicrobiales archaeon
CTTCGACTGTGGATTTTGATCAACCAGAACTCCATCGTCCTGAATATGACCTACGGAAGCGTTTCCTTCCTGTTTATGGGTGATGCCAATGCCGATGCCGTATGGCCAATAGCGGAACGAATCTTCAGGCCGACATCCAAATGGTCAGGCACCATGGTAGCGCTACGTCATCCAGCTCAGCCTTCCGGTCCAAAGTCCAACCGAAGATCAGCGTCATCGAAGTCGGGGCCGGGAATTCCTATAGTCCCCCAACATCAGCAACACTTGGTCGCCTGGCCCAGGTTGGGTCCGCTGTGTACCGCACCGACCTGGATGGCGATATTTTAATGACAATTGATGGCATGGGACCCGGGCATGCTGGCAATCAGCCCGGATTAGGTAGACCGGAACACCTGCCAGGCCAAAATTCATCACATTATTGGCGTCAGTTGAGGGAAGCCGGCACGGGTTGGGTTGACAGCGTTGCTCGGCGGCGCCTGAACGGTTTTCTGCGCTGGCAGTTCCACACCGTAGTGCACCCCCAGTGCAATGATCGTGCCCAGTATTGCAATACCAATGATCAACAAGAGGCAGTTTTTTCATCACATCAGGTGGTTGCGCTTGGGTCATACAATAGTGCAAGCTGTTCAACTTGTGTAATAAACTGCACTATTAGTTTCATTTTATAGAATATTCGCGTGAGAACGAGGCTGACCCATGGCTGAAAACCGATGACAAAGATTTCGAACAGGCAGCGAAACAACCCGGGGGCAGGAGAAACTGGTTTTTTAATGTAATTGGGAGTTGGATAACCCCCGGCTCCCTTCCACCCCCGTGACTGCCCTTACCCTCCCATGCGAGCTGACAGGTACCACCTCTGCTATACGGGCAACAGTACAATCAGTTCCCGTGTTGGCATGGAGGTATCCCCGGTTTACGGCTGCAGGAACTCACTTACCGGCATATCAATACTGCCGAAATGTTCCACGTTGGGCATCCGGACATGGCACCCGACCACATTCTCGTACGTGGCAGTGTACAGTTCCGGAACGAAAATATCCAGGTCGGCCCGGATTGACGAAAGGACACATCGCCATGAACCCATCCGAAAGCCACTGTTTTACGCTCATATCATTGACTGCCCCGGCGCCCTGTTTCAGAATCCGAAACTCTCCCTACTATGTTATCAGGTCTTATGCAAATGAGGTACTATTCAGGGATCATGAGGAGGTGATCACTGTATGACAGAAGCACAACAATCCGACGCGTTAAAGAAACTGCTCGTATTCATTATCGCACTGGCAATTCTCGGTACCATCATAGCACTCGCCTGGCATTTCGCCGTAGACCTCCCGCAATTGCAGGCAGGGCTCCATGCGCCCATGAATCGGATCATGATAAAAGAAAATATATCGCTTCCAGCGTGACGATAATTGCCACGCCTCCCGGGCTTTTATCCACGCGCCCGCGAACATATAAAAAAAGGTGATAAAATGACAGAAGTACAACAATCCGACGCGTTAAAGAAACGGCTCGTATTCATTATCACACTGGCAATTCTCGGTACCGTCATAGCAGTCGCATGGCATTTCGCCGTTGACCTCCCGCAGCAGCAGAAGGCATTGCAGGCGCCCATGAATGGACCTGACCAAATTATGGAGATATTATAGGAGAATAATTGAATCTGAAAGGTGACAGAATGGTTCGTTTGTTTACACTCTTTAGTATTTCATGGCAGAAATGGACCCTGCTGCTTGTCCTGTTAAGCATAGCAGCGTTGTGGATATCTCCAGTATCCGCTACTCCTGCCACAGACTGGTACGAGAAAGGAAATTCTTCCTATTTCGCAGGTCGATATGATGAGGCGCTTGCAGCGTTCAACAAAACCATCGAACTCGACCCGAATTATGCGGATGCATGGAACGGCAAAGGGAATGCCCTTCATAGGCTTGTTCGATATGACGAAGCACTTGCAGCGTTCAATAAAACTCTCGAACTCAACCCGAATTCGGCAGATACATGGGCCGACAAAGGGTGGACATTTATGAAGTTAGGTCGAGAAGACGAAGCGCTGAAATCGTACAACAAATCTCTCGAAATCGATCCGAATTCGGCAGGTACATGGAGCGAAAAAGCGTTTATATTTAGCAGGTTCGATCGATATGAAGAAGCGCTGAAATCGTACAACAAATCTCTCGAAATCAATCCGAGATCAATCTATGTATGGAAAAGTAAAGGGAATACACTTAACACGTTACTTCGATATGACGAAGCACTCACCGCATTCAACAAAGCTCTTGAAATCGACCCGAATTATATCGATGCATTGAATGACAAAGGGGTTGCCCTTCATGAGCTTGGTCGTGATAGTGAATCACTTACAGCGTACAACAAAGCTCTCGAACAAAACCCGGATTTTATCAATGCATTGGAAAACAAGGTGTGTGCACTTGATGCTCTGGGACGATATGATGAGGCGCTTGTTACATCTAATCGAGCCCTTGCAGTTAACCAGAATTCTTCCTATGCATGGAACTACAAAGGAAATGTACTTTACAATTTAAGTCGATATGACGAAGCGCTGACAGCGTATAATCATGCGATGAGTGGTCGAATCGACTCCGAAGTGTGGTCTAACCGCGGACGTGCGCTGAGTGCCCTCGGCAGATATACCGAAGCAGTTGCATCCTATGATAATGCGCTTACCACAAAACCCAATTTGACTGCAGTCGAGGTAACCACAGTACTGGAGGCGCGGAATATCGCACTTCAAAAGCAAAACCTGACACCACAAACCTCCGCGCCTCCAGTTCAAACATCTGCTACTCCAATTCAACCCCATCAGCAGACAAAATCCGCCCTGCTCTTGTATGCACCGATAGGCGCCATCGTTCTGACGGTAGGAATCGCAGTATGGGGCCGGCGACGGTAGTCTCCTCCTTAATAATAAACAAATTTTGGTTTTTTTAAAGTATGTCCGGAATGCCAGATTATACACCGTGATTTGCCAGTTCAACATTGACGAAAAGCCAGACCCCCCTTCCAGGAGCACACTCCAACGGAGCCGCCATGTCTGAATTTGAACAATACCGGGCACTTTTCGCCGCAGAATCAAGGGAGTGCATTGAGATGCTTGTGAAGAACCTCCTGCCCCCTGAATCGGAAGGAATAGATGCGGAGACGGTGGGTGAAATATTCAGGGCCATCCACACCCCGAAAGGCGCTTCGGCGTCCATGGGGGCCCGCCCAATCCGCTGGGATAATTGTTGGACAGACCACCCAGAAACCGGATACTCGTAAAGGGTCCAGCCACCGGATTCATCCGATACAGAAGAGTGAATCTCTTTCCGCAGTTGTTACACAACAATATCCCGAAATCATTCAACAACCAAAAAAATCGCCCCCTTACCCCACCACATCAAACGTCTTCGCGAACGAGCGCCACCGCACGTCCTCCCCGATTTTGAACCGCCCGTTGCCCATCCCGGTCCTTACCGATCGAATTCACATAACCAAGATCCGTAGTCGCCCCAATCCCAGCCAGACGTCTCGAACCGAAGCTCATCGGCCAGTTCCCAACTCCTGAGCCAATAGTCCGAAAAGCTAAACGTATCCGGAATCTCCGGGATCCAGGTAGTCATCCAACAATATCTGCAGGTCCCCGTTCTTACCTGTCGATAACCCCAAAATCGGGAAAATCCCTCTATTATACGCCCGAATTATCGAAAAGATACCTAC
>JBAXMF010000309.1:0-3697 GCA_037134435.1 Methanomicrobiales archaeon
AATATACTTGTTGTATGCCTCTCATATTTTGAGTTGATCAATTGTTCTTCCAATCTATAATCCTACAATTTTTTTTACGTTATGGGGTCATTTTTCCTTCGGGCGATCTATTTTGAATGCACGAAAATCTTGCATATATTCTCAAATACCGGGAATTTCTTTGATAATAATGGAAACCCGGGGTCAAATACAATTGTTATACACCATAGCCCGGTTTATCGCGAAGGTGTGGGCAACCTTGATCTTTCCTAATTATGCCCGATCCAATTGGTCCATAAGGTAGCGCAGATACCATTCCGCCTGATACCCGCACCGAACTGTTCGCACATGAAAAGAGGTGTCGGAAAATAGAAAAAAGGGGTTTTCTAGCCCAAGTGTCCGTATTCTACGAGGGAACTCCTGTCAGTAAGTTTGACACCCATGAAAAAAAACATACTTTTGATTATCCAGGCGAAGTGTTTTGATCCTATTTTTTGTAGCGGGTCCACGGTCTCCAACCATGTCTACCTGAATTGGGCATTCAGACGAAATTCTGCAGATCACCACCCATAGATTTCATCCAGTACTGAAATTTTTTTCACCGGTTACAGGAGCTGGTTTATTATACCAGAATTTTACAATTGTTAAATACTCGCGGAGGGAGAACAGGATGCGTTATTTTGCCGTAGTTTTCTGCATTTTTTGTGTGGCACTGATAGCTGGTGCATATGCAGGATGTGGTGTCGATACGAACCCGTATGACGACAGTCCTGGGACTCTCCCGAATGGTTACTATCCCCCTGCTGCAGATTTTTACGGGAACCCGGTGCAGGGCTACGCACCCCTGGCCATTATGTTCACGGACAGGTCTACGAATGTCCCAACCTACTGGGCGTGGAATTTTGGGGATGGCCAGACTTCAAATATTAACAACCCTGTCCATACATACCAGTCCCCTGGCATGTACTCCGTGTCGCTGACTGCAGGTAACGGGTATGGTGGGAATTCAATCACAAAAACGGACTACGTGGCAGTAAATCCGGCTTCGTCTACACCAGTTGTAGATTTTTCCGCAAATATTACCTCAGGGAATGTACCATTACAGGTGGAATTCACGGACCACTCATCAGAGGGAATAATCGTATCACGGGCATGGACATTTGGCAATGATGACATCCCGGTACCTGAATTAACAACGGACCAGAAAATTGTCCATACCTTTACCGAAGCAGGTCAGTTCAATGTAAGCCTTACAGTTACGGCTGAAAACAATCAATCGGCATCCCTTGAAAAGACCTCTTTTATACGTGTGAGAACACCCGCACCTGAACAGGGTACAATTACCCTTATGAGAGGGTGGAACCTGGTGTCCACACCACTTCCCTTAAAAGACCAGTACCAGACTGCAGGACGGGTATTTGCGGGCGTTGATATGGACTCCCGCTCATTATTTTCGTATGATGCAGGATCGAAACATTATACCCCACTGGATTCACAATCGGTACTTCTCCCACTTGAAGGGATATGGGTCTATTCAAAGAGGGATACACCCCTGACCTTCAATTACCAGGTCACGCGGCCGGTCGTGATCTCGAAGCATATGACATGGGGCTGGAACCTCGTCGGATACCCATTGGTAAAACCAGGGAATGCACGTGAAGGTTTTATCTCAATCGACTCTACCTGGTCAACCATATTATGTTTCAACGCGACCATGCAACAGTACTCATCAACTATCTTCAATGAAAGGGCAGGGGGACCAAGTGACCAGCAACTAATGTTCCCTATGAACGGATACTGGATATTCATGACCAGTGATGGCGATTTGTCGGTGTCGATAGAGTAAGCAAATAGTTTACCCGGGCCAGTTAATCACATGATATTATCAGGTCCCTGGTGGTTAACCGATAAATTCAGTACCATTCCAGATTAACCAGGGAAGTACCTGCCAACACAGCCGTCCATTGATGGCTTCCAACGGGAATTGCACCCAGGCTGAAATTTGGGAAATTATCCTGACCATTTTAATTTCGACCAGGGTGATCGTTTCATTATTTATCCATACTTCAAGAAGGATTACCCGGCTACCTAACGCGGTGAAAACTGGTAGTCAGAGACCAAAAAAATGTCGGGCAGTATTATTATCTTTCACCCAATCCGGTTATTATTTGGATATTAGACGACAGGGAACAACTCTTGTTATGTCGGCTGGTCGTCTTTCAGAGTTAGACCTCTTTGTATGCCGTATCCTGGATATCCTTACCTTTCACACCTCCCACGTAATCATGAGCGGATACTGTCAAGAGCGGAATGCAGTGAATATTGTACGTTCCGTTCATGGAATACGGGGGGGAGTAATCTCTCGTTGTTATTCAAGAAATCCCTCAATTACACTCAACCGCGAATTATTATAGGATTTTCTGAAAGAATTTGGGGATTTTTGTCAAGGATTATCCGAGTACAAGGAGAACAACCCGCCTGATAAAGATCGTAGACTTGGACAGGAATTTGGTTCCTGGTTTGCGATAAAAACGAGTCACAGAGATCTTGATGAGCGGATTCAGAGGATTGCCAATAACAAACAGGAATTACAGGTGGTTCTCGAAAACCCAGAAATTCCACTTCATATTAATGCAGCTGATCCTGGTGCCACGGGCCAAGGGAAGAATCAACTCCTTCAGAACTGGAAAGGCCCTCACGGTACCCCCATTAAATTTTGTTTGGTAATATCGCGAATATAGGTATCTTTTTCCTTTACTGTTGTATCACGACAATATCTTGCAATTGGGAATAGGTAAAAAAAATTCATTTTTACTGAATTGAAATCAGAAAAGTTTTCCTATACCAGGCCAGGGCCATCCCTGGCTGGTGCTGTCTGACGGAGATAAAAATCTTATCCAGTAGCCCTCGTCGAAATTGTGTGATCCGATACAACATTCGTAAATGTGTAAGTGTCTCCTCCAATTACCTCTATGCCATCAACAATCCACCCTAATAGCGGTGTTTTGGGTAGACCAAATGGCGCAGTCGACCCCGAATGGGTAAATGTTGCAGATCCTCCATCCGGAACGGTAACCGGAGTTGATGGACTGATACCGGGTCCAAAGGGAGTAATCGTATGCATACCCCTTTCCGCCGGGGACGTGATTTGCGAGGTATAATGTATCTCCTTAGTAAATGACGAGATCCTGCCGCTTGCCGAGGAGGTCTCCGAATAAGTAAGGTCTTCGGCCTTACTCGTATTCCCGCCGCGTGATTCCTGGATATGTGCCTTGATAAAGGCCGATGTCATGCCCAATGCCGGGTACGTACCCTGACCTGCAACCGTGTATGGCTTGACATTAATGTTGTAGTTCATGACGACCGGGGTGGACGCATCAATGCCAACGAACCTCTCGTCTGCAGTGTACGCAACTGACCCGATGGTAAGGTCATATTTGCTACCCACCTGGACGATATTACAGTAAGGAGGGATAACACTGCGGGCCGTAGATCCGAACGGACAGAGGATCCGGTCTGATGCAGGGGTCGTATTGCCTGTACCGTCAAGCATCATCGTTTCTTCGCCCACGATATTTCCGCCGTTCTGGTTTGCTGCAAAGGTGACCGCCGTACCAGACTTCACGTTGGACTGCCCAATGAGCCTGTTGTCCGTGTTGACTGACATGTCCTTCACCAGCGAAGTCAGCCCACCCTGTGAAACGATTGTCGCATCATA
>JBAXMF010000310.1:0-3694 GCA_037134435.1 Methanomicrobiales archaeon
ATTAAGAAATGTATTGTCTTTATTAAAAGTTATAATATTAGAATTACCATCGATTATATCGACTTCATTCACATATTTATTGATAGTATAATCATAGATAATATATTCTTTACCAAACTCAAACTTACATACACAGGGGTTTTTGGTATTCAATGTCCTGGTACCCGGATGTGTAGGGAGTAAGAATTCATTAAAATTTTTCCTACATATCAACTTATCACCAACTTTCATATCCTAGTTTCTATAACTTTCTACGACATATATGAAATCATACATATCCATATTCTTTTTATTTACCTTTAATGGTACAAACTTATGCGACTTATCTACATAGGCTACTGTATGAAGGATATCTTGATCTTCACCATCATAATCAACGGTCTCTAATATCTCAATCGCTCGGTAGTTATTTGCCAATAGTTTATCTATTGCTTCTTGTTTAGTTACTTTAATCATAGTAATTCAAAATATTCAATTGTTTTAAGTATGGCATTTGATAACGAATAATCCACTAATTGTTGTCTTAAATAGTTATTAACTCTATTCTCACCAAATGTATCATACAAATCCTCAATCTTATTTATATTATCCATATTTTATTTTCTTTTAACAAATAGTACAAAAGTTATTTATCATTCATATCCGTATTGTCTTGCCATATGCAGGTACTGGTTCATCTCCTCGTTGGCGGCCTCTATACGATGCTGCAACAGGAGCCGTTTTACCGCACTGCCCACTTCCCTGCCAACGGATTCAAGGAGGTCCGTCTCCTTGTCGGCAAAGCTGTGTTCAGTCGTACTGATCAGCACGATTGTCCCCATGATCTGGTCCGCCGCTTTTACCGGGAGGAGGACGTATGCCTTTGCACCCATCGCTTCGAAAATAATTTTTTCCCTCTCCACATGTGGCGGGTCTCGTGTGAGATCGAAGAACCCGCACTTTCCATTCACAAGCACATCGGTATTCGGGGAATTTTTTGGGTCCAGGCTGCCAAGCAGGTCCATGAATGAGTCATAGGTCGGGACCACCTCGTAGTAACTCTGCAGGCTGACACCCGTCCGGTCATTGTTGAAGAGGTAGATTGCGCCGAATTCGAAATCAAGGACTTCAACAATTGTCTTTATCAGGACCTCAAACATCTCCTGTGCAGAAAGGGCAGAGTTGCAGATGCTGATGACCTTGTTGAGATCCGACAGGTTCTCGTTGGTCTTCCGGAGTTTCTCCTCGGCATGGATAACTTCGCGTTGTTTCATGATCGCGACCTGGTAAGCGGTCAGGAGGAACTCGAACATCTGCCCGCGGTCTGAGTCGATATGGTAGATGGTCCCATCGAAAGAGACCGCGACAGGACTCTTATCGGTGTCCAGGGCACGCAGTTTATGCCCTGGAGAAAGAAACTGGCGGATCCGGATCGCCAGGTAATCCGCATCGAATGGCTTTGTGAGAAAACTGTCAGCCCCGGCTTCGAGGGCAAGGGCAACGTCCTGCGTGTCGGTGAGGGCGGTCAGGAGGATCACCGGAATACGTTCATACGCAGGATTTTTTCGTATCTCCCGGCAGAGTTCGTACCCGTTCATGACCGGCATGATCACGTCAGATATGACAAGGTCGGGCGGGGATGAATGTATAAGCGCCAGTGCCTGCTCTCCATTCGCGCCTGAGCGGACCCTGTGCCCATTTTTCTCCAGTTCGTACCGTAAGGTTTCCAATTGTACGGGGCTGTCGTCGGCGATCACAATGTCGGCAGGCTTGTTTTCCTGGTTGGTTTTGGGCATTTTCAGTCTCTCTCCGTGTTCGGCGTTTTCTCGTTATCAGGCTTGGTTTTCTCTCCAATCTGCCGCAGCAGGTCAGCTATCCCCTGCGGGTTGAGGATATAGTCAGCAGCGTCAAGGCGCACGGCTTCTCCTGGCATGCCGTACACCAGGGCACTCTCTTTGTCCTGGACGATAGTCAGGGCTCCATGGTCTCGTAAAATCTTTAGTTCCGTGGCACCATCCCTGCCCATGCCGGTTAACAGGATAGCGACCGTTGCTTTTCCCCAGTTCCCGGCCAGGGAGCGGAACAGTTGCGCAACGGAAGGTCGCAAAGCGTTCTCCGTTTCCGAGCCCAGGAACCGGAGACGGAATAGCGGGTCGATACCGGTCTGGAACCCTTCGGGTGCGATATAGGCAATTCCCGGAAGGAGCGGGCTACGGTCAGTACCGAGACAGACCTGGTAGCCGGAGGCGGAGGCAAGCCAGTCGGAAAAACCCTGGTAAAAGCCTCCGGCAATATGCTGGACAATCACGATGGGGAGTGGGAAATTCCCGGGAAGCAGGGAGAGGATCTCCTGCAGGACGACAGGACCTCCTGTCGAGACCCCGATGGCTACGATCTTTCTCCCGGTCAGATCGATCCCTGCACCGGGAGGCGTGGCGGGTCTTGATATGCCACCGGCCGATACCGACGGCCGGCGACGAACTACCTTAATTTCGGCCATGCTTTTCACCGTCTGGAGTAATTCCCGTGCATCCTGGTCGAAGGTGGGACTCCCGGGACCTGACGGTTTCCTCATGCAGGCCAGTGCCCCGGCCTGCATCGCCTGAAAGATGATACCGACTTCCTTATGGTCCTCGATCGCACTGACAATGATAATGGGGACCGGAGAGTTCTCCATGATCGTCCGGGTTGCATGGAACCCATTCATGACAGGCATGATGATATCCATGACGATAATGTCGGGTTGTTTGGTTGCAGCCATGAGAATCGCGGTCTCTCCATTTGCCGCTTCCCCGATGACTGAAATGTCGGGGTCAGAGGTGAGGATCCTTTCCAGTACCTGCCGGGAGATAACCGAATCATCGACCACCAGGACCCTGATCGGAGGCATTGTTCACACCCCTGCCAGCCGCTCGATAATCTCAAGCAGGTGTGACTGGTCAAAGCTGCTTTTTACAATGTACGCATTGGCCCCGGCATCGATGCCCCGGCCCCGGTCTTCATTCGAATCGAGGGACGTTACAAGGATGACCGGGAGGTCTGCAAAGGCCGGGTCCTTGCGAATCTTCGAGGTTAAGTCGAACCCATTCATGCGGGGCATGTCCACGTCAGAGACGATGAGGTCAAAGGCTTCCATGTTAAGGGCATTCCAGGCATCGAATCCGTCCACGACGGCACGGACCCGGTATCCTGCCGATTCAAGGATATTTTTTAACAGGGTCCTCGATGTGATGGAGTCTTCAGCAACAAGAATGTTCCTGCGCTCGGTTAAGGTTTTCCCGGCTGCTGGTGCTGATGCCATGGATCTCGCGGGTTTCATGGCGGATTTTATCAGGTCCGGAACGTGAAGGATAGGGACGAGGGTCCCATTGCCGATAACGGTTGTACCGGATATGTTCCTGACCCGGGCTAACTGGGAGCCAAGGCTTTTTACCAGCACGTCCTGCTCGTTCTCTACACTTTCTACAATAAATCCTACTCTCCTGCCCGACGATACAGCGATGACGATATCGATCTTTGCGGACTCCTCCTCACTGCGTGGCCTTTGGGGGAGGTCCAGGACCTGCCAGAGCCGGATGGCAGGGATGTATTCATTCCGAAACATCATCGTCGCGTGGCCCTCGATAGTGGTGACCGGGTCCCGGGAGATATGGAGCACCTGCTCTACGTTTGTCATGGGGAAAATGAACGAACGGCCCGCGTCGGTGACGAGCAC
>JBAXMF010000311.1:0-3693 GCA_037134435.1 Methanomicrobiales archaeon
CCGGGTAAGTGCAACCGGGGTGTATTATTCGGGGATATATCCCTGTTCCACAAGATACGCTGCAATACAGTCCTCTACGTCAGGGGAGTCCCATGGTATGATCCGGTCCCCCTTCTCCCAGGCAGATTGTAACTCCTTATCTCCGGTATGCAAGGCAAGGGTCCCTGTCACCGTTCCGAGGAGTATCCTTTTTTTGGAATAAACCCGGAAGACCACGCAACGGTAGAACTTGCACTGTGCCGCACTCGTCATGTGGATAGTACAGACGATCTTCTCCCGGGAAGGACGAAGAAACCGGCATGCAGACGGATGCTCCTGGATCCATGTCAGGTCGAGGAATAATTCTCGTTTATCCTCGTCAACTGTTGCATAGAACGGTGTCCCGGTGGAGACCGAACTGCATTCAAATTCAAATGGACCGACCTCGCGGTCAATCTCAATATAATCCCCCATGTACATGCAACAGGTCCCGCACTGTTTACAGTTGAAAGCCATTCCTACCTCCGTAACTTCATGCAGGTGAGAATATTCTCGTGGCCGGTCATAGTTGTCAATGTGTTTCCCTTTGTACCTCTGTGCCGGTAATCAGATGTTCCGGATTACCTGATTGTCTGCCAGATCGCGAATACAAATTCGAGCGCAATGAGGACAATAATGACCCATTCAAGGTTATTAGAATGCTGGATCCGCACTTCATCTGATAGCATGGAGTAGGTCTCCTGGATAACTTCAATTTTCCTGCTGACGCTGTCGCTCCACTGGCGACTCCGGCTGACTTTCAGTACCATGTCATACACACGGGCGTAATAGACGTCTTCTGTTACCTTGATGAGGTTATTTACTTTTTCGATGATCTCTGATATCTCTGCGGATGTCCTCATCTGCCCGGCCATGATTGCGTGGTACTGCCTGCTCCGGCGGAACCCGGGAAGCTTGTCAGCAAGGTCGATATCATCGTACATTTTCTCCATCTGGCGTGTCAGCTCACGGTCATAGTACCGGAGTTCAAGAACCTGTACATTTGCAAATTCTATCAGGTCGATAATATCGGCAGGATTTTCAGGTTCGCATAAAAGGGCTGAGTCCCATGAGAGGATGGCCAGGTCATCGGTGCGGTAAGAGAGTGAGTTCCTGGTAATCTCCTCGCGCATCTGTGGTGAAATATTGCACCGCTCTCCCGTCATCAGGGTGACTGGATCGATGGAGTGGTCAATCCCGTCCATGACGTAGATGGTGTAGTCCTCAAAAAATTCAAAATCAATCGTCATATCCTTCTGGTGAGGGCGGAGAATATCCCCGATTGTCGTTAAATATTGCTGGAAAATTCCTGCCATTCCGTCCTGGCCGAAAAAGAGAATTGCTGTGTCCTCCAGGTCAGAAACGGGGGATACGCTATTTTCGTATACAAAACACAGGCTGATCGCCCCGATATCATAGACTTTTGCAATCACCCAGAAATCAAAGTCCCGGTCACCCCGGTTCATACGGACGGTGTCCATCCTGAGCATGAGGGGGGGTTCTTCCATCATGATTGACTTAGGCTGGACTCGCTGAAAACTGGCACGACCCAAAGAATAATTCGCCGCCAGCGCTTCGGCAAGAGATTTTTCCAGTCGTTCGAGGTTAATTTCCCTGCCAATATCATATATCCGGTAATAGCGGCACGAATACATGTGGTACAACATCCACCCTGTTTATTCTGGATCGCGAAACAGGTATCTTTACCATTACGCACTCCATGCAGATACCTATTTTCGTTATTATCATTGAGAGTGATTACCTTGAGGGGGCCCTCATGCCGGTTTTTTCGTGTTTCAACAGTACCTCCCTTTTTGTGAAGCCCGATTTGTACGCAATCACTGTCATGGCCGTTTCAATCCATTGGGGGAATTCCGCGGTCTTTTTTTGTAACCTGGAACTATCATCCCGTCCGTTTTCTCTTCAGTTCCGTTTGCATCATCTGACGACCCATGGCACGGAGACAAAAATTGTAAGAGGGAATGTTCTGGCAGGATGATCCAAACGGCCCCGATAACCGCACTGCCAGTCTGGTCCACCGGAACCTTCCAAAATTGGTTTTTCAGAGCAATTCCCCTGATCACCAGACCTACCGAAACCCTTATCTCTCAACAAATATCTCCCTAATAGAGAGGCAACCGTATGCTCGAAGTAATGAAATGTAATGTATGTGGCAAGATTGTCATTGTAGCCCACGATGGTGCGGGTATCTCCGTCTGTTGTAACCAGCCGATGGAACGACAAATTGAAAAAGCAGAAGACCAGGGGAAAGAAAAACATCTGCCCGTGGTCGAGAAGACCGGAAAAGGGATTCTCGTGAAAGTCGGGTCTGTTCTCCACCCGATGGAGGGGGAGCATTATATTGAATGGATCGAAGTTATATCAGGTAATTATCTCCATGTCAGGGGCCTTTCACCAGGCGAGTTGGCAGAAGCGGAATTTCCAGTCAGTTCGACGGATGTAAAAGTCCGTTCGTACTGTAATAAACATGGCCTGTGGTCAAATAAACCTAAAAAACAATAAATATTTCGCTTTTTTTATCGCCGGTCATCCGTCGCGTTTTCCAGGATTTTTCTCCGGTGTCTTTGTGTCGAATGCAGCTGCAAATCCTCATTCGTACATTTGCTTCCTGCCCACTCCTGGAAGTACTGCGATGAGGAAATAGCTGATTTAGCCGGTGTACCCATATACGTGAGTTCTTCGACCTGTTTCAACCCCAGGGTGTGAATGGTCGTTACCACAGTTCAAAACCCATCCATTTATCCGGTTACCCCGCATTATTCCGTTTACGAAACCTGTCGGGAAGGAGAGGGTGTACTGCTCGAATATATTTTTGCAATAATCCTGGCGATCGGAATCGGGGTGCTCGCATCCATCTTCGGAGTCGGTGGTGGGTTCCTGATGGTCCCGGCGTTCACCCTCCTTTTTGGTCTTGACCAGAAGATGGCTGTCGGGACGAGTCTCGCGGTAATTGTTGCGACTTCCTTCTCCGGGTCGGTTTCCTTCGTTCGCCAGGGGAGAATATTCTACCGCGCTGCCATTGTTATGATTATTCCGGGAATGATTGGGGCAGTTATTGGGGGCCTGCTCACCGCTGTATTGCCCGGTCCATGGCTTGCCCTGATCTTTTCAGGGGTGATCATACTCTTCGCCGTTGCCATACTTTCCGGGGACCGCACCCTGGTTTTCCCGATTACCCTCGGGCCATCATTTAACGAGGAATGTAGGGACTGTTTTTCCACCTGCGTTACGATGAGGATGTATTATCTCCACCTCATTGTCTGGGGGCTCTTTTCAGGACTTGTTGGTGCCGTGTGCGGCCTGGGGGGTGGGGTTGTTAATGTGCCTGCCCTTTTTATTATGGGAATGCCCATCCATTTTGCCGCAGCAAGTTCTACGTTCATTATTTTTTTCACTTCGCTCTCTGGTGCGGCCGTACATCTTGCGCTCGGGCACATTCTCCCCCTGGTAGCGCTCCTGTTCGCAGCAGGTGGATTTTTCGGCGCACAGATTGGGTCGAGGCTTGCTCCAACGGTCCCGGCGGAATCCTTAAAGAAAATAATCGCTGTAATGTTTATCCTGATTGCTATGGGGACGATTGTTAAGACGATTCTCTCATGATTTCTACGTGGATCCCGTATCAGCCCCCATTGAGACAAAAATGTTGCAGGATTT
>JBAXMF010000312.1:0-3636 GCA_037134435.1 Methanomicrobiales archaeon
TGAGCGATCCGATCCCCGCATTCATCTTATCGAGGTAGGCCGCTGACCAGATATACTGCCCACAGAGCGCCGAATCATTGCAGCTCTCCTCACCTCCTGATGTAGCCATGTAATAGAGGGGAGTGTCACTTACCATTGCACACTCACAAACCGCGTAGTCAGCAGCCTCGTGGTCCACGCTGATATCACCATTGGGATCCGCCCGAGGGACCACGCATTTCATATCGAGACAATCTGCCCAGACTGGATTATTGCAGGATTTTAAGATGATATTCCCGGTATAGTTAGGGTCAATATTGCGGTTTGGGATCCTGCCTTCCTCCTTCGGCAACGCATTGAGGAAGGAGTAGGTAGAGGTGATTTTACCCGTCAGGGCTCCCGCTGAGATCATCCATCCGCCTGTTGCAGATTGGTACATGCCAATTGGTTGCCGTTCACCACAGCTCGTCATCCCAAGGGATACACCGTCCTCTATGAGGCAATTGCAGATCGCCTTGGTCGGGTCCGATTCCAGGGGCTCGCACTTTGAAATCGTGCACAAGCCGTATGGCTGGTTACACATCGTCGGTGTATCGGGCACAGGCAGGGTTGTCACAACAATAAGGTTCTTTTGAACGGATGAACTAGCGACCATTGTGCCATTTGCAGCATTATTTTTCATGACGGTCAGGGTAACGGTATAGGTCCCGGGGAACTGGTATGTATGGACCTGGTTCTTCCCGGTTGCATAGATGCCATCACCGAAATTATAACTATAGTAAATTGGGGACCCTGATGACTGATCGGTGAATGTGACCGTCAGGGGTGCCTTTCCTGTTACCGGCGATGCCATGAATTTCGCAACTGGTTGTATGAACGGAACACTTCCCACGGTAATGACATTCGGTTTTGTGGCTACACTGCCCATGATGGAATTTGTCGTAGTATTATATTTCATGATTGACAGGGAAATTGTGTAAATGCCGGGGAACCTGTAGGTATGTGTCGGATTTGGGCCCGTCATATTCGTCCCATCCCCGAAATCGTAGACTAACCAGGTCGGTTTTCCGATGGACTTATCGGTACATTTCACCGTCAGTGGTGCAATTCCGGTCACGGGGGAGACGGTGAAATCGGCGAGGAACGTGGGTTTGGGTGCATTACCAGCGGTAATGTAATCCTTTTTGACCTTGGTACTATTCTGACAGGCACTGTTCGACTCTAAAAGACTGACCGTATAGGCCCCCTGGGAGGTGTAGGTATGTACCGGGCTCTTTTCCATCGAATAAGTCCCATCACCAAAGCTCCAGTTCCAGGTCTCCACTACACCAATAGAATGGCTGGTAAACCCGACAACGAGCGGAACAGTACCGGTCGTTGCATTGCCGGTGAAATCGGCAATCAGTGGTTCCCTGGGACTGGTGAGGTTGGCATACAGGTCAATAACCTCGTCCTGGCCTGGGTACCGGGTATTGTTCTGCGTCAGGGATAGGTAACCACATTTTTTGACGGTGTATGTCCTGACAGGCGTACAGCTGAGGCAGGTCTCAACAAGCAGGGTACCGTTCACAATTTTACCCTCGTACCAGTCATTGTTGAAATAAACGTCCGCACCTTCCACGTTCGAATGGACCAGGTAATATCCCTTACCGCCACCGGTGATGATGACAGGGTAATCGATAGGAGAGACATTCGGATCTAATACTACAGGTTGAATCTCTACCAATGCCGGATCTGCATGTACCAGGGGGATAAAACAGGTAAATACACCTAAACAGAGAACAACAAGGATAAAAGAACTTACAAAATTTCGCAGGGATAAACGGCCACCTTGAGTCATATACATAAATAACTCGTAACAATTCATTAATATATCCACTCCAAAAACGTAGGGCCTAGCTATAACTGATGATTGTAACGTCGTAGGATGTGTCTCTGCCAAATCAGGACATAATCTTTTTCAACTCAATAAACCATAAAACCTGGCCGAATTTATTGTTCTGAAACATTCCTTCGATTAATAAATATGATCGGGTCTCAACGGTCAGAAACTGCAATTTTCAAGATTTCGGGTCCATGAATTACGCAATGAAAATAATTGTTGTAAAGAGGAACACTGCAAAACCAAAATTGGGGAATAAATAGCAGAAAACGCCGGGATTTACAGCTCACTCATCTGAAGATGAACGGAGAAATCTTCAGCCAAAACCGAACTGGGGACATATCGAAAGAAATCAAACAGTCAAAAATTAATCACGAGGTAAATAGTCAGGATATCCCGGCAAGAACTACCCCCGATGCTGTCTTTAAAACATATGATGAAGTAATCGACCAGGATCTAAAAAACGTACCCGGTAGCATCCTAGTAACAACGAGGGGAAGGATGACCCCGAAGATCTGCCCTTTCAATCGCAAACACCTAACCGTCCCCTCCTTCTTCACCCATTTTATCGGACAAAAAAGAATATCCGCATGGAAAGAACATAAAATAAAAAAATCCCAACGTATCCCACGTCGGAAGCTATGGAGGGGCCCTCAAGGAAATCAGGGACGTTTGTACTCTGATTCCCAACTCCCGTCACCCCACAACTTAAGAATATTATAATCACGCATCCGTGTTGCTTTGCTCAAAGCCTGTGCCCGGCTCAGCATCCTCCCCTGGATAAAATCATATTCGCAGACAATTTTTGAGTTCCGGAGCAATGTTACCCGGATCGGATGATGCCGGTACATGACTTTTTCCTTCCCCCGAAAATACCATTTTATTCTCTGGAAGGTAAGCCAGTCAAGTTTCATGGCGAGCGTCGAGTGGAACATGAATTCTTCGGCCGGGTCCAGGTCATAGTTTCGTAATGTGCAGTACGGAAAGATTGCCCGGGACAGCAGGTACCTGAATTGTTTTAAGGTCTCGTTGGGAGTAATCGAAACAAAAACTACCCTTGTCTCGTCAAAAAAACCGTAACCCCCGACCTCATATTTCGGGATCTCCTTCTGATCGTTACAGATTCTTGTGAAATCTTCGACGAGTTTTTCTTCATTCCGGGTTGAAAAAGGCCCGACCAGGGTGATATGCGGGATTACCCGTTTGTCTCCGAGATTAAATTTCCCGGATAACTGGTTGCTTAACGTCTTAATCTGGTGTTTCACGGACCCCATCAGGCGGATATCTATCAGGTAGTGAACCATTCCTCACACCCTTCTCGTAATACCAACCTGACTACACCGGGGTACAATCGTTTGGGTAATCTTCCGGAGCAACGGCACGATACTTTTGTTTTGCATCTTCGATCTGAAATAATCCAATGGTCCATCTTCAGGCACTGGAGTGCTAAAGGGCATGATCAATCGTGACAACCATACACCGAATGTGATGGTATTCCATGTTCCTCCACTGGCTTGATGCCATGCTCCGCTCACAGATAATATCCCCGGGGTTTCTGATAATATTCACGGTTTTTCTTATCACCCGGGTTCGTTGCGTGGGGTTTTTCGTGCCCACCACCCGGGGGACAGCGGGGCGAGGGATCATATCAACAACTGCACAAATGAGGCTACAGGAGGCTGCTTTTTCTCGTTGTTTCATGTTTTCTTTGCCGGCACATCGTTTGTATCAGGGGTCCATCCGCACCCAATGTACAGCGGAATGATATCGAACCG
>JBAXMF010000313.1:0-3617 GCA_037134435.1 Methanomicrobiales archaeon
ATAATTTATATACAAGGAGATTTAACAAAAAACTAAGGTGCACCGGTTCCGCAGGCGACGCCTGCCTGAATATCGCCTATAGATCAAGGTGGCGTCAATAGAGACGATATCACAGGCAACCTATTGCGGGGGCGGTTGATGGGTACACCTAACTGAGATATTACATACTCAATAAAAAGGTATCGTATTTTATCTGACACATGTACGACATGGGTCTGATCAATTCCCAGGTTTTCTCCTTGTTTTATTAGACAATATAAGCGACGAGGGGTTTATTTTAAGAACTGCGGACTATTCCCTGGTTTTCCTATGTATGTCAGTAAAAACGTTATGTTTCCTGATTATTCTATGAAAATACCTGCTCCGGCCTGGATTGATAATAAGTACGGACTTTTGCGGAAAGGATAACCCGTACCGCTATGATAGTGGGTCTAAAGCTGGTAGCGCGGGTAAAGGGTCATCTGATTCCAGCTGACGGTCAGACAATGGCTTAAAACGGCTCTATCAGGATGCTAACCTGCACCTTGATGCCTGGATTCTGGTAAAATCGCCTGAGCACCGGTAATGGTGTCAAAGGGTATAAAAAACCAGATATTCTGGTCATAGCAGATGATTACCTTTCCGAAGAATTATTTCCTACGTATCCGCTATTCGCTATCATTCCGGAGTCGGGTATCACAATATTGGTCTCTTGGCAAAACATCAATTTTCTGTTTTTTTGCAAAGCATGGCGCCCCATGATACCATTAGAATGCCTTACGTTCTATCAGCAGGAAAGGACAGGAACAGATAAGAGAGAATAATCTCTAATAATGGCATGAATAACGATGAGTTCTCTTAAAGCCGTGATCCTTGCAGGAGGTGTCGGTACAAGGCTGTGGCCTCTGTCGCGGACATACCAGCCAAAACAATTCCTTAAAATTGAAGGGTATTCCCTGTTCCAGGAGACATTTCTCCGTGCTCTCCGCCTGTGTGCACCCGGAGATATTATGATTGTTACCAATGAGGTTCACCAGTACCTTGTCCGGAACCAGATCGAAGAACTTGGCCACGTCCTCATGGAATCGCAGGTTCTCAGGGAACCGGTCGGTAAGAATACCCTTCCTGCGATCACCTGGGCGATGTCCGAGATCCGGAAACGGTTTGGCGAGTCAGAGGTGGTCATTTTTCCAAGCGATCATAAACTGGGGGATTTGGCAACGGATGAGATCAAGGAGGTCGTAGGGATCGCCAGCGACTATCTTGTCCTGTTTGGTATTCCACCGACCCACCCGAATACAGGGTACGGGTACATCGCACAGGGGGCCCCGCTTGCTACAGGCTACCGGGTTTTGGAATTCAAAGAAAAACCAGACCTTCCTACCGCTGAACAATACCTGGCATCCGGGTATCTCTGGAATAGCGGGATGTTCCTTTTTTCGACAATAATGTTTTTTATGGAACTTGAGAAGTATCAGCCAGAATTTCTTAAAGCATTTGAAAATGATCTCCCCAACTTCAACGATCTCCCCTCGCTGTCCATTGATTACGGTCTCCTTGAAAAATCCCGACATGTGGCTGTAGTACCTCTCCAGGCACCATGGACCGATTTAGGGACGTTCCAGGCCTGGTACGAGTACCGCGATCATGATGCTGCCGGGAATACCGGCGAGGCAGAATACCTCGATGCAACGGATAATTTTGTATCTGCACCCGGAAGGAAGGTCGCACTAATCGGGGTGAACAACCTCGTCGTCGTTGATACGGGTGATGCCCTCCTGGTGGCAGACACGGTACAGAGTGGCAGGGTCAACGAGCTGGTCCGGCGTCTCAAGGATAAAGGTGACCCGGTTGTTGATTATCCCCTGCAGGTACAACGACCCTGGGGTTCCTATATCGAGCTTGAGCGGTCAGTATTTTTCCGGATCAAACGGCTTACCGTGAAGCCCGGTGAACAACTATCCCTCCAGAAACACCTCCACCGGAGTGAGCACTGGATTGTCGTTTCCGGGATGGCGGATGTCCAGCTTGACGGGAAGAAGTACCAATTCAAACGCGGGGAGAGTACGTATGTCCCCGAAGGAATGAAACACCGGTTAGGCAATTTTGGAAAGATCCCCCTCGAGGTGATAGAAGTCCAGATCGGCGAGTACCTTGAGGAAGATGATATCATCCGGTTCAATGACCGGTACTCGCGATCATGATCTTATCCCCTGTTTGCCGGGTCTCTGAAAAAAGTGAGCTGGTCCCGGATAATATCTTCAACACTGCATGATACGATAAACCCTGTTTTTTTTATTTTCCGGGTATCCGCAAGAAGGATCGGAACTTCTGCCGGCCGGAACTTTGCCGGGTCGAAAATTACCGGAATCGTTCCTTTCGTCGTCCGGATTGTGACCCCCCCATCTTCAAGAAGGTATTCTTCCTCCCCTGAAAGGAGTATACGATCAAGTTTTGTCTTCTGGAACGGGATACCGAACATGGGTGTGGTGTCAGGCTTTGTCGGGTTTTGAATCACTTTTTCGCCATTTGATGCTTCTATCTGTTGTACCGGAAATCCTGTCGTCTCAAGACTCATGAGAAGGTACGACAGTACCGAGGTAGTCCGCATCGTGCCGAGGTTGTAGACATCCCCATGTACTCCTTTCGTGGCAAGAAGACAGTAACCCCGGGTGACGTCCTCGATATGTGACCAGTCACGGAATGCGTTGACATTGCCAATAGTCAGGGACCTAATTTCACCGGCGACCAGCTGTGCGACCTGTCGCGCGATTACGGCCGTCACAAACAAGGCCCCGCGGCCAGCACCTTCGTGGTTGAATGTACGCGAGACAACTGTTTTAACGCCGTAACTGAGGTAATAATTCCGTGTCAGGTGGTCCCCGAAGACCTTGCTTACCGCGTAGGGCGACATTGGCCTGAGCGGGTTTGTTTCCGCTATGGGGACTTCGGGAATTTCTGGTTCCGGGAAGATGTTGCCATAGTGCTTCTTCAGTTGCTCGTACTGTTGCGAAGAACTTACCACCAGCCCGTATTCATCTGAAGAGCCGGCAAATACCACGACCGGGTCACCATTGCCGCTCCTGACGGCTTCAAGGAGGTTATTGGTCCCGATACAATTTGTCTGCATCGTCCCCAGTGGATCGGTAAACGATTTCGCCACGGAAGACTGGGCCGCAAGGTGAAAGACTACGTCCGGGTCTGCCGTTTCAATTGCACGGTCCAGACTTTCTGGATTATCAAGGTCGCCAAGGACCTGTGTCATCTCCGATGGTCCCCGCGCACCTGCCTTGCTCCTGTGGGCGTCATCACCGAATGGTTTTCTTACCAGGCCATGGACCACGGCACCCTGGTCGAAAAGGTAGCGGGCCAGGTACGGACCTGCAAACCCCCCCGCCCCGGTGATCAATACCCGTTTATCGTTCCATTCTGTTGTCATAGTCTCGCAAACCGGCAGGTCGTTACTACTAGGTTGGCCCGCATGTGATTATTGCTTTTGTTGCCGGGGGGATGTCCCGAGGGTCTATGTAACGGACAGGCTGATCCGAGAGGGTAATGATACACGGCAGCAAATACTACACGAGATGTCACCTGGAGGTGCACCACAGTGCTGACACGTCCCCCTGTTATGGTCGTAC
>JBAXMF010000314.1:0-3613 GCA_037134435.1 Methanomicrobiales archaeon
ATAATTTCTCAACAGATTTTGCCGTGGAGAGTTACCTTCACCACCAGGGAGACACATTCACCCAGCGTTTCGATGCCAATTCATACCTTTACATCACCAAGGCAATCGACTATTTCGACCTGACAAAAGACGGATCGCTGACAAAAGGGCTTGCAGAAGTCAACGCCGCATTTCTTGTCATCTCGGTTTCTTCCGACTGGCTCTATCCCCCGTACCAGTCGCAGGAGATCGTATCAGCACTTACCGCAAACGACCAAGAAGTCCGGTACAGCGAGATTCGCTCAAACTTTGGCCATGATGCGTTCCTGCTGGAGTACGGCCAGATCAATTACCAGATCTCCCAGTTCCTCTCAAGGACCGTCGTTGGTGATGTCATGATCAGGGATGTTCCGACCATAGAGGAAGGGGCCACAACAGCGGTGACAGCTCGGCGATTGATCAACCTGGAAGTCAATCACCTACCAGTTCTCTCCAGCGGCGACCAGCTTGTGGGGATCGTTACCTCGTGGGACATTGCAAAAGCAGTGGCAAAAAATTTCCTCTGGCTCGATGAGATTATGTCAAAGGACGTCATCACGACGGTTCCTGATGAACTGATTGAGTCTGCCGCAAAGAAAATGGAGGAACATTCCATATCAGCCTTACCGGTTGTCGATGCAGACCAGCATCTCATCGGCCTTATCACCAGTGATGCCATCAGTATCCTCATCGGTAGGGGCAATTCATGAGAACCATTCCTCTCCATGCATTGTCGATGAAGTGCAATGCCTCCCGGAAAGCAAAACTGGCCGAACCCGCCACGGTCCGTGAAGACAGGATGGAGGAATGAGATTATCCTCTTCTGCTGTGTCGGGAGACGGGATGAGAAAAGTCCTGGCCGTGAAATCCAAGTGCACACCAGAATATCATTCGCGATTTGAAAAGTTCGGAAGTAAAAAAAAAGTGCTGGATTAACCCTCCACTTACGTGGCAAGCACCCCGGCGACTACGGTGCGATAAACAAAACCCGGTCATGGAATATCACTGGCCCTGATTGAAAATACAGATTTGACAAAAATGCAACGTAAAGACAACAAGAAAGAACAACACCAGGTGAAAAAACTCTATGAAGAAAAAATGGCTGGTCCGGTACTCTGAAATATTCTTAAAATCCGATCCGGTCCGCCGGCAGTGGGAGAATGTCCTCATCACAAATATCCGTGATGTAATGCCGGGTGTTCGTGTAAGAAATGAACGGGGTAGGATCTGGCTGGACGGCGATGTAAAACCAGACCGGCTCAAAAATATTTTCGGCATTGTGTCGTTTTCGGAAGTCGAGCACATCAGGATAGACGAACTAGAACTATTTCTGCCTGATTATTGTCGCCGGCACGGCATTTTAAAGGCAAAGACATTTGCCATAAAGATGAAGCGGGTGGGAACCCATACATTTTCCTCCAACGATAAGGCAATAGAATATGGAGATCTGCTCAGAAACGAGTTCCCTCACCTGAAAGTGAACCTTGCACATCCGGATAAGGAGATCCATATCGAGATCCGTGAACATGAGGTTTATCTCTACGATAATGTGATAAAAGCGGTAGGGGGTCTGCCGCTCGGGGTTGAGGGGACGCTCGTTGCACTCGTTTCCGGAGGTATCGACTCTCCGGTTGCCGCGTGGATGATGATGAAGCGGGGTTGCAGGATAATCCCCCTTTTTGTTTCGCTCGACACATTCCTCGACGAGTCCTCGGTTGCCCGGGCACAACGCGTCGTCGGGATACTGGCAAAGTACCAGCCGGGCATCGAACTTACCGTGGTCTCAGACACATACCTCGCTGCTGCAAAAGAGGAACTGATCCGTCGCCAGCAGGAAAAGTACACCTGCATCTTTTGCAAGCGTAGGATGTACAGGGTTGCCACCGCATATGCAAACAAGGTCGGGGCGAAAGGGATTGTTACTGGAGAATCTATCGGGCAGGTGGCAAGCCAGACGCTCGATAATCTTTTTGTGCTCACCGACGCAGCAGAAATCCCAATCTACCGACCCCTCATCGGGTTTGACAAAGAGGAGACCATAAAAATTGCCCGCGAGATCGGGACCTTTGAACAATCGATCTCGCATGCATCCGGGTGTAAAGCTGTACCAACCGGACCATCAACAAAAGCGAATCTCGATACAATCCTGGAAATTGAGAGCCGCCAGGAAGCGACCGGGATACCGCTGCCGGTTTAATCCTGAACCCTCCGCTGCGACAGGAATTCGGGGCATAAAATAAAAAGAAACAGTCCAGGTATGCCCTGACCCCACCCCAAAGGGATGGCAGTACGGAAAATTGTGATATTTACCCCGCGCCATGCAGCACGAGTTCATTAAGGCGTTCGATTACAGGGTCCAGCGATTCCGGAATGGCATATTCAATTGCTTCAATTTTGTGGCCCCGGAATTCGAGTGAGTAAGAGAAGAAGTCATTACCGCGTACTTTGAACATCGCAAGATCTTGTTGTTTCACCGAATTAAATCCCGATGACTCAAAAAGGACTGACAGATCATTCAACTCTTTTGACGATATTGTATAGCGGTTCCCACCGTTTTTTGTCGTAACGACAGCGGCCCCGTTTTCGTATACGGTCAGGTGATCGTCAAACCCTGCTAAACCACCGGTACGCTTGTAATCCACAAAAACACCCTTGTCATAGGTCCCGTCCTGGCTGATGGGTGTCGTACTCGTTATGGTAATAATTGTACCCCACATGTGAATACTGGCCATGTCAGGTTCTTCGGTCCCCGTAAACCCAATCCGGAACCCGTCATGTGCATATTCATCAGGAAGGTTCAGGGGGTCGTATTGTGTACCGTCATCGGCGATGATACCATAGAAAGGTCCCTCAAGCGAAACCCATGTCACCGTGCCGGTGGTTTCAATTATCCTTTTATTAGTGAGGTCGGGGGTCATGGAGATGATTCTTACAGGGGTCCCCATCATACGGTAGGCTGGATTAATTGGCATTGTAATGGCTTTGAATTCAACCCGGGTCCCATCTTTTGCATATTTTTCCGGTAGGTTCGACGGGAGATAATGATTACCGTCAGCAGTAATGATCAAAAATATCCCCCCATCTGAATCTATGCATTTGACCGTTCCACTCTCCATGATCATCCCGGTCCCGCCCATGAAATACGAAGGGTTCTGTGAACCTGCCCAGGACCTGGTACCTGGTGCCGGATGTCCCGTGCCAGTACCCGAAATATTTCGATAAATGATAAACGGCAGTGGTTTTAAGCTATTATCCAGTCCCGGGGAAACGAACTTAGTCATTGTACCATTACTGGTGAGGTTCCCCCTCAGGCCCATGTACCCTTCAAATGAAGGCTTTTTTATCAGGTCATACCCGGGAACAACCCGCTCAGCCAGTGCGGAGGATGAGCCAGCAACGATACAGATGGAGCAGGTGCAGAGCAGGGCGAAGATAATAAATATTGATATTTTACGGGATCTCATGAAAATTTACCTTTTAATGGATTATTCGGTCTCTGATAAATATGTGCGTATCAGTACGAAAATAGTACTACCCGGTTACAACATTTGGTTCTTAAAAACTCGCGAATGAGGATTTCCAAGGAAGAAATTTC
>JBAXMF010000315.1:0-3588 GCA_037134435.1 Methanomicrobiales archaeon
GTGAAGAAGACACATCCCCATCCGTCTCGAACTTCCAGATCTCAGTTCCTGCTACGGCATCGATAGCATACAGGTGACCATCATCGGATCCGACATAGACGACCCCGTTCGATACTGCCAGCGATGAAGTTACATCACCATCCGTCCTGAACTTCCAGATCTCCGTCCCCATCACCGCATCGATAGCATACAGGTGACCATCATCACTTCCGGAATAGACGATACCGTTCGATGCCGCCGGCGAAGAATACACCAAATCTCCCGTCCTGAACCTCCAGATCTCCGTCCCCGTCACCGCATCGATAGCATACAGGTGGCCATCATCGCTTCCGACATAGATGACACCGTTCGCCACCACCGGCGATGAAGACACATCACCCTCCGTCTGGAACCTCCACAACTCAGTATTGGTCAGCACACTTCCGCCATTGCGATATTCACCTGTATGCTGGGGATTAGCACGGAACATTGCGTACGGGAGTGCGGGTATATCCAGTTGTGGACTTGCAGGTCGGGTATTTTGTTGTTGAACGGAAACTGGTCTAAAGCGGATCCCGCATTTTCCACAAAAAGCCGGCTCACCATGAAACGAATTCCCGCACTGCGGGCATCTCTTTCTATCGGTTGGTGGGGATTGTTGTGGCATGGTAATCAATAGAGTAACCATCTTACCTGCAATGAGAATAAAGGTGCCTGTTTTCTTATTCAATTCAAAATTGGGCCTCCCCTAAAAAAGTGTTATTAACTCAAGATCCGGTTAGCAATTCAATGCAGGTCAACCCCGGGAAAAATCCTGGCATTTTCCGGCCTCATTATCGCAAAAATAAGCCCTGATCCAGTCCACCCCTGCCTGATATTACACCCCCAATGACATTGCCCGGATTTTTGGTTGGTACCGCCGCCATTCCTGCCTGTTTCATGAAATCGCTAATTATCAGCCATATTTTTAAACAATCCGGAATACCTCCCGTTTGATCGGTATCAGGGCCCGTAATGGCCCTGGATTAACTACAACCTGCCGTTGCCAGTACATGACCCCACCGGAAACGGCTCTTTTAACAAGCCCGGGAATTTCGGTCACGCATCTTCTCTCAAATTGTGGATTGTTTCTATTTTTTCCATTCAGCAGGCGTCTGCCCCGTATCCTTCCCTCAACCCCCTCTTCCGATACCCGGTGTTCACCGTGAGATTGACCAGGGTTCACGATATATGCGGGGACCAATTTGTTCGTAGCGAATTACTTTTTGAGGTGATCGGCACACGTAGATCAGCCGAAACGGGCTGCCTGGTCGTAAACCACTGACTACAGCTCAGTGTGATGGAAAGGAAGTCCAGTATTTAAATGGATTTCCGGAGTCGGACTTCATTGGATAGAGCCTGGCAGTTGTTGCCTGATATTTGTCCGGCATCCATCCGATTTCACATCCCTTTGCCGTCGTATCAAGGTAATAATAACGTTTCCCCATAAAATCATACCACGTCCCTTCGGTGATTTCCGGGTGGGATACCGCCAGGGCCAGGTGACCCGGGAGATAGACAATGCAGACATCATAGCCCATCTCGTGGAGAAGGACCGCCATGAGCACCGCGGTGTCCTCACAGTCCCCCCCTCCGTCAACAAGGGTCTCGACCGGGTACCGGGGGTAATCATCAAGGCCCTTGGTTGCCATATCGGTCCGGTAAGGAAACGATTGAACAAAATTGACTACATTGGCAATAAGGTCCCTTGTTGAATATCCCCGTTGTCGTGCAGTTCGGTTCAGCATATCGAGGAGTGTCTTTATGACCGGGCGGTCTTCTTCAGAGAATGCATAGAGTGAATACGCTTCCGCCTGCCGGGGTATTTTTACATATGCTTCATACAGCGTTTTTGGAACGATAATCTCACAGGACCAGGTATCTTTTTTTGTCGTCCATGAAAAGATCCTGTGGTAATTGGTAGGGTCTTCGGTTACGGCAGTTGGTTTTGGTGCAATCCACTCCCTCATAACGTGGAAAACATTAAACCCAGATGATACAGGGAAATTTTCTGCTCTTTCCCTGCAGGCTACAGCTTCCCCGGCCCGTCCCAGGTTTTCCAGGGCTAACGCTTTATTCTCCCATGCCTGGCGAAATTCAGGCCGGAATGCAATAGATTTTTCATAACATTCAAGGGCCTGGTCAAATCTTCCCTCGTATGTACAAATATTTCCCCGGTTTAACCAGGCCACCGGGTCCTTTGGGTTGATTGCAATAGTCCGGGTACAGACCTCTTGGGATTCTTTGAACCTGCCAAGTTCATTCAGTACTCCTGCTTTATTTCCAAGAGCTGTGACGTTTCCCGGATCAACCGCAAGGGCCCGGTCATAACAGGCCAGTGCCGGCCCGGGTTTTCCCAGTGTGCTGAGTGCATTGCCTTTATTCACCCATGCGTTGACATGGCGCGGGTCGATAATCAGGACCCTGTCAAAAAATCCGATTGCTTCAAGATATTTTCCACTATCCAGGCGGGCAACTCCCAAATTGTTCAAGGAACCAAGGACATCCGCCGTACCAGCACTTGCACCTGCTTTATCGGACCAGTACTGCATGGTATCAAAAACAGAGTCTCCTTTTTTTGGTGTGACATAATCAACCTCCTCTGTTTCTCCTTTAATACTTCTTTGGACCCGGATATCGGCTTTACCGGCCGGATAGTTTTTATCCATACTACATTCTCAACGTTCTATCATTTAAAAAATAGGTGTGGATACGATAAACCCAATTGAAAAAAAGTGCTAACATCGATTTGCTTCACTACAGCATTCACCGTCCATAAGAAACCCGGGTCATTTTCCAGGCACTAACCTTGAGAAAATTCTTCCCTTCACTACCCGGAAATCCCCATGACGGAATCAGTGGTAGGGCTTACGGATTACTTCTGGATTTTTCCTGCCGGGTATCACCTGGTAAAACAGTTGGGACAGGGCCTGATACTAATGAAGTAAAAGCGGTACATCACGGGTGACTGGGGTTCAAAAAATCTAAAAAAGATAGAAAATACCAACCCCAATCTGCCTCTATCCCCTCTTTCGATACCCTGTGTTCACCTGGTGCACGATAAGGTTGGCCTTCTGGATAAGTTCAGGTGGAATTTCTGTCACTCCCGTCTCCATTCTCATTTTTAACTGGTGAGATAATTCCTGTGCTTCAACTTTTACGGTGCCATTAGAATACTGGATGAGGCGGCCGCAGAACGATGTAGACTTTGTGGAGTCCTGGGCGCTCATACTGCTACTCAGCAGTTCGGCGTAATTTTTCCGGAGGTACATCGCAAGATCTGTTTGCAGTTCGAGGACGGACTGGTACCGTTTTTCAGGATCTTTTCTGCCAGATGCCAGGCCTCGATTCTATGGGCATTTACGGTCCCGTGAAAATAGTGGTAGTAATACATGGTACCGGGGCATCGGTGAATATTGGTACGCATGGTGATGGATGTTCCCGTTGGGGGCTAGCGCCTTCACTTCATAACCAGGTGGGACACCACGGCGTTATTTCCGGTGGCCACGGCAATGGCCTGAGTCGTTGCGGATATATTTCCGGAATTGTAATATAGACCCCCGGACTTGT
>JBAXMF010000316.1:0-3570 GCA_037134435.1 Methanomicrobiales archaeon
TACCTGGACACAGGTGACCACGAATGCTGGTTGGCAGGCACGGTTTGGCCAGAGTGCCGTGGCTCTGCCGGACGGCAGCATCATACTCATGGGAGGTGCTAACTACCCCGCCACCGCCGCCTTTAATGACGTGTGGAGGTCGACCGATGACGGCGCCACGTGGACCGAACAGGTCCCGGGCCCGGTGTATCCCGATATCGGAACGATAGCTGGAATACAACTGGCGACCGCTGCAAACGGCGACTGGCAGAACTCTTCCGCGACGGTCATGGTAGATGCAGGAGACACAAACCCGTCACTTGCCGTAGTATCCCTAGGCAACCCGGGGCAGGTGCCGGCCGTTACAACCCATATTGTGAACCTGTATCCTGGCCAGAACGGGATTGTGACCAGTTTACTTCTCCCGGCACAGCAGAACGGCCTCACCTCCGGTCCATTCCCCTATACGAATGCAGCACTGAAAGGCCTCAGGGCGGTCCAGGTCGACAACCTGATCTACGCGTTTTACACCCTGGACTCAAACGACCTCGCCGTTTGCACCATCAGCATCACCCAGGGAAATGTGGTGAACGTGCTGAATACCCAGAAGGTCACCTATAGCTCCGCAGGGAACCAGATGTCCACGTTTAACGTCCAGGGGTCGGATAATGGCATCTACCTGGTCTCGAAACAGCAGGGCAGCCAGGGTAGTCCCGTACTGGACATATCGCTCATCCCGGCCGGACAACTGGGTTCAGCAGGGGGGTCCGTCATAAACCCACAGTCCATCATACAGTTCCAGAACTCGGCATCGTTCAACCCGGTCCCTGATAATTTCCTCTATAGTACCCTTCTTGTAAATGATCCCACCACCGGGGACCCCATGGTCGTGGGGGTATCAGATTACCAGGGCCAGGTGTATTCCTGGTATATCGATCTTTCCAACCCGGGAACATACGGTCAGGCAGTGATACCGATCACCGGACCTCTCCCGGGCAGCGTCGCACTTTCCCAGGGCTCGACCTCGTACAGCCCGACTGGAGTTAGCAATCTCGTCGCCGTGGCTTTTTCGCCGACAGGGTCACCGGAGAGTTTTGGTGGCATCTATACGATTGGCCCTGGCCAGATCGGACAGCCCGGGTCCGGATGGACAACGTTATATCAGCAGGGAACTCTCGGGCACCCTTATTTCGGCAGTCCGGGCCTCTCCGCCAACAACCCGATGGTCTTCGTCCCGCAGGGTAACGGCAACATGAGGCAGAACATGATGTTTACTTCCGTCCAGCAGGCGGGGGGGACCGCGACCGCCTGGTGTTCCATACTCGGGTCAAATACGCTTGTCCCGGATCCGACACCCGGGAACTTTGACACCCAGGACAACTTTAACACGTACGGAAACCTGTCCATACCGGTCGGCATTATTGATGGTGTGCCACCGATCGCTCTGAACGGATATCCATGCGATGATTTTCCGGTCAATTCAGAAGTAGATCTCATCTCGCAGGGTACATCTGGTACCGAATCATCGGGTTCATCCGAGGCCAGCGGGACAGTAAAATACGGACAAAATTTCCTCGATGATAAGATCGGGATCGGGGCATCGTATACCTATGGCGCGAAATCCTCAACCGTAAACGGGACAGATTTCTCGGCCACCATCACCCGTGAATTCCCGTTATATACCCAGGACTGGGAAAATTCCTCATCGGCCTGGATGGTCTACCTTGCTCCCAACTTCCAGACCCAGCACTTCTGGATCTACGATTACAACGGGAACCCTCCTGCAGGAGGAGACGCAATGAATATCTATGTCACCTACCCGTCGCAGGGAGCTCCGTATTCCTCGCTCCTCCAGGGGTATTCAATTACAAACCCACCGACATCCGGGCCGCTCGGATCAGCGATGCAAAGCCCGTTCTATTCCGATTTCAGCCAGTGGGACTGGTCTTCGTGGTCAGGGGGCTGGATGGACCGGGACTGGACCCAGTATGCCGGTTCCAATTCCTACACGGTAACCCCGATTATGGGTAGCACTCCCTTAGACTTCAGTAACGGTGCCAGCCAGTCCGGTACATTCGACATGACCACGAATGCCGGCAATACCCACGAGTCATCGAACACGGTGGACGCAGACGCAAGCATTTTCGGGTTCGGAGCGTCGGGTAACGTGGCATTTACCCAGGACCAGACGGTGTCGAACAGCATCGACAAGGGGATCCAGTTTAACTGGGTGCTAAAGGATCCGGCACAGGGTACCTGCGGTTATTCCTCGGTAACCGTGGAACCGGTGGTCATCACCGCGAACCCCGGGTCGTCGATGCCGCTCCCCTGGGTGCCGCCTGCGTTCCGGAATTACCAGCCGTGGCTCATCACCTACAACCTCCTGTCATACGACCCGTCCCCTTCATGCGGAGCGACAGCGGGACTGGTGCAGGGTAAGGGGGTCGGCATAGCGGTTATTCCCGCCGGATCAGGATCTGTCCGGTCGGACCCGGTGAATCCGCAGAAGGGCGACCTGGTACACCTGGTAGCAACCCCGGCTCCTGGTTATACGTTCTCCCACTGGCAGGCGTATGGTGTTGACCTTGTTGATTACTCGTCGGCTGCGACCGAAGGCCGGGTTAAAACCCAGATGTCCACGGTCAGGGCATATTTCGAGAGACAAATGAGCGACCTGGTCACGACAGCCAGGCTTACCGGCGGGACACCATATAACCGTATTGCGATTTCGGGCACCATCCCCGCCAACCTTACGAAAGGTGTGGCCCTCGACCCGAAGACCCCGGTAAAAGTAATTGTAGGCGGAAAAGAATTTGCCTTCGGCGGGAAGGGAGGACCCGTCCGGATCGTGTCGGATAACCTGATCTCCTTCTCAACGGGTAACCCACCCGGAAGCAGCTCACGGCTGAATCTCGACTACGACCGGAATTTCTGGAAATTCGCAGCCGACAATGTCGACCAGATGGCGAAGGCCATCCCCACGGGCCATACGGTCAGGATCGGGCTTACTGCGAAGAACATGGCGGTCCTCGAAGACCTGCCCCTCCCGGGCTCCCAGTCCTTCGAATCTGAAGGGGCCGGCGGGTTACATGAGAACCAGCTCTTCTCCTTCGAGGCCGGCACAATGGTCATCGGCTCCTTCATCTACCCCTCACAGGACCCGGGACGGGACACGTTCATTATCGAAGGTGCACGGTTCAATACCACTGCGTTCAACCCGGACCAGATCCTTCGTTTCACGGTCAACCAGCTGGTCTTTGAGTTCCCGAATGCAACCGCTAGGAACGGGAACCAATACTCGTACGTAAAGTCATCGAAGGACTGCAATGCCAGCCTGGTCTTTGACACCGGCACCGGGCTATGGTCGGCGACACTTGACGGGCAACGTCTCAGCAACAACTACTGGGGCGATACCCAGGTGATCGGGCTGCAGATGGGGATCTCGTCAGTTCAGGAGACGATAACAACGGGCGTTTCTTCCCAGCTGTCCTGGCCGACCGGTCAGAGCCCGCTCACTGCTGCATTCACGGGAACACCGGTCCAGGGAGCTTCACCATTGTCGGTCTCCTTTACCGACAACTCGATGGGTTC
>JBAXMF010000317.1:0-3530 GCA_037134435.1 Methanomicrobiales archaeon
AACCTGCATGATTTAATAACCTTATGCGTATCAATGATCATTATTAACGAAGCGGCTGAGATTGAGGGCGATCATCTGATAATCCTTAAGAAGAAACTGGACCCTGGGAAGGCGCGCGAACTCGGTGTTCCAATCGGTCCTTTGTTTGGCCTGCTTATGAAGGGGGAGGCAGTGCGTGTCGGGAACAGGGTAATTACACCCGAAATGGTCCAGGTATCAGGCAGGAAAGATATCCACATCCCTGGGTTAGAGAGGTATGTATGAGGTCTATCGTAGAAGAGGCACTGACTAAAGTGAGGGATGACACACTTGATGTCTCAAAGAACGATTCAGAACTTGACCAGATTCTGGAAGGGTTACGGACAGAGATAGCAGTTATCGGGTGCGGTGGCGGCGGCTCAAATACGATCAGCCGCATGATGGATGAAGGGATCCACGGGGCCCGCCTGTATGCAATTAATACCGATGCACAGCACCTGTCGAGGACGAAAGCTGACCACCGTATCCTGATTGGCCGGCAACGGACACGTGGACTCGGGGCGGGCTCAATCCCGCAGATCGGAGAAGAGGCTGCGCTCGAAAATGAGCAGGAGATCAAGAGTGCCGTCGCCGGGTGCGACATGGTCTTTCTTACGGTGGGCCTCGGTGGCGGTACCGGGACTGGTTGTGCACCAATTGTTGCAAAGGCCGCACGTGAAGAAGGAGCCCTCACGATCGCCGTTGTAACACTTCCCTTCACGGCAGAGGGTGCAATCCGGATGGAAAATGCCGAGGCGGGGCTTGAACGGCTTCGTGATGTGGCGGATACCGTTATTGTCGTTCCAAACGACCGCCTGCTTGAGGTAGTCCCGAAACTCCCGCTTTATGCGGCATTCAAGATCGCCGATGAAGTCCTGATGAGAGCCGTAAAGGGGATCACCGAGCTGATCACGATGCCGGGACTCGTAAACCTTGATTTTGCAGATGTGCGCACGGTCATGGAGCGCGGGGGGGTAGCCATGATCGGTATGGGTGAAAGTGACAGTGAAGATAAGGCTGCAGATTCGGTTAAAAAGGCAATACGTTCACCATTGCTGGACGTTGATATATCAGGGGCAAACGCCGCGCTGGTCAATGTCATCGGTGGTCCGGACATGACCATGGCTGAGGCAGAGGGTGCCGTGCAGGAAGTTTACAACCGCATTGACCCGAATGCAAGGATTATCTGGGGCGCACAGGTCGATCCGGATATGCAGAACAAGATGCGCACCCTCCTTGTGGTGACAGGAGTACGGTCACCACAAATATATGGAAGGAATGAAAAAAATAACCCAAAAGTTCAGAAGCAATTTGAGATAGACTTTCTGAAGTGATCAACCATGGAATTACCAAAACCCAATATTAAAATTGATTTCCACGAGGAACTGCTGCGTAAGTACCTCCGTGTTCTGAAACTCGCCCGGACGCCAACCCGGGAAGAGTTCCAGAAAATCGCGCTCGTCGCTGCAGCAGGTGTCGCACTTGTAGGTCTTATTGGATTCATCATTTACGAACTATTCCTCATCGTCCCCAAGTGATGAATATGCCTGAACAGACCAACCGTATTTTTGCCATTAAGACGACCTCGAAGCAGGAAAGGACGGTTGCTGACAATATCAAGAAGGTAATCGACAACGGCGACTCGGACGTGAAGGTGCTTGCTATCATCGTACCCCAGGAGTTGAAGGGCTATGTCCTCGTCGAGACGTCGGAACAGATGAACAGGATCGAACAACTGGTCGAGAAGGTCCCCCACGCGCGTGTCGTACTGCATGGTGAGACATCGCTCGCCGAGGTCGCGCACTTCCTGGTACCAAAACCTGTCGTGAGCGGCATATCAGAAGGGACAATTGTTGAGATGATAGCCGGACCGTTCAAGGGTGAAAAAGCCGTCGTAAAGCGGATCGACACCGGTAAAGAAGAAATTACCGTCGAGCTCTACGAAAGTGTGCTCCCTATCCCAATCACGATCCGTGGGGATAATGTCCGCGTGATAGATAAAGGCGAAGACCACTGACCCCGGCTTCCACTTTTTTTGGTCTTCCCACACGTTTAAGTCAGTGCAGGGCAACGTTACTACACCCAGGTTCGTACCCTTACGGGACGGCATGGTGATACTACTATGGCAGAAGTGGTCGAGGTATTGGTACCCGGCGGCAAGGCAACTGCAGGTCCACCAATTGGACCGGCACTGGGACCCCTCGGTATAAATGTGAAGGCAGTAGTCGAAGAGATCAACAAGAAGACAGCTTCATTCAACGGAATGCAGGTGCCTGTAACGATCCAGGTAGACGAAAAGAAAAACTTCACAGTCACGGTGGGCATTCCACCGACGACGGCACTCATCAAGAAAGAGGCCAATATCGAGAAAGGTTCTGCCGAACCCAACACAATTATCGTTGGGAATTTGTCGCTCGAGGCCGCTGTCAGAATCGCCAAGATGAAGCATGACGACATGCTCTCCTATGACATCAAGAATGCAGTCAAGGAAGTTGTCGGTACGTGCGTCAGCATGGGAGTCAACGTGGATGGCAAAAGACCGAAAGAGGTCTTTGCAGCGATTGATTCCGGCGCCTATGACAAGGTTCTCGCTGAATAGATTTGCGAAACCATAGGAGATCGTGGCGGAATATTTTTCGTACACGGTCGTGGACTATGGAGGAATCAGATGGTAGAAAGGGCCAAAATTATTGAAGCCGTGAAAGCGGCAAAAGAGAAAGCGCCTGAACGTAAGTTCTCTGAGAGTGTAGATATTACCATCAATCTCAAGAATATCGATATGGCGCAGCCGAAAAATCGTATTGATGAGACAATCCTTCTCCCACACGGCATCGGCAAACCGGTTGGTGTCGTGGTACTCGGGAAGGGTGACATCACCACGCAGGCCAAAGAGGCAGGCGTGGACCTGATTATCGGCCCTGAAGAGATTGAGCGGCTCGGCGGAGAGCCACGTGAAGCAAGGAAGATCGCCGGACAGTACCGGTTTTTCCTTGCTGAGACGGCAGTCATGCCCCTGGTCGGGCGTTTCTTAGGTCCGCGGCTCGGTCCGCGGGGAAGGATGCCCACTCCGATTACAATGGGTATGGACATCAAGCCGATCGTGGAACGACTCCGGAATTCCGTGAAGATCAGGACTAAGGACAAGAAAGTCCTCTCCGTCAAGGTCGGCACGACCAAGATGACCGATGAACAGGTCGCTGAAAATATCGACGCGGTCATGAAAAGAGTTGAGTCGGTTCTTGACGCGGGAATGATGAACATCAGATCGGTATACGTGAAGACGACCATGGGTCCGGCAGTGAGGGTGGTATAGAAATGGCATTGTATACACACCACCTTCCGGCATGGAAGAGGAAAGAAGTCGAGGATATCAAGAAGCATTCAGGGGAATTTTCCCTTGTTGGGCTGGTGGATATGTATGGCATTCCTGCAACGCAGGTCCAGCAGATCCGCCGGAGTCTCCGTGGTACCGCGACGATCAAGATGACTAGGAATACACTTATCAAGCATGC
>JBAXMF010000318.1:0-3449 GCA_037134435.1 Methanomicrobiales archaeon
AAGAGTTCCGTGGGCGAGGGGCTTGCCCGGCTCGTCGTGCAGGCATAAAATCGACGCTTGCGGGCATGAAGAGCTGTACATGCCCTTCGACACCCTGCAACTGATCAGTTTCTGCAAGACATTCGGCTGTGTCCTGTTCCTCCCCGGGGAGATTCAGCTCCCTAAGAGGGCACAGGCACGGTCACACCTCTGATCCGGCGAAATGGCCGGGCACATATGCCCATTTCCCGGTTACGGGTCATCTCTATTGTGGCAGTCCTAACGAACAGATTATGCTACCCCAGGTTACCTGTGCTACTTCCGCTGAAACGTTATCCCCGAAAAATGCTGTTACAGTTCCTACGATGCCTGCGGATAATTGCGAATGAATTTTATACAATCTCAATAACGAATTCTTTATGAAAAGTCCTGGTGCACAAATTCATCCTGTACTTATTATCCTTGTTATCCTCGCGGCCGTTGTTCTTGCGGGCTGCATCTCATCGGAAAAAACCGGTAATGATTCTGGAACCCGGTCCATACAAAAATCCGGCAATGAAACAGTCCGGATAGGTGCGATATATAATCTCGAAGGATCCGAGGCCACGTTTGACGTCCCCTCGATGCAGGGTGCAAATCTCGCGGTGAAGGAGATCAATTTACAGGGAGGGATCAACGGGAAGCCTTTCGAACTTGTACTCGTAAATGGGAAATCAAATACCAGTGCTGTTGTTGCAGGGGCCCATGAACTGGCAGGTTCCGGGACAATCCCTGTCATTATCGGGCTGTCAAACCCTGATCATGCCCTTCCTGCAGCACGGGCCGCCGCATCGCAAAACGTCTATTTCGTCACATCAGGTGCCACGTCCCCCCGCCTTCCCCAGCAGGTACCGGGCTACCTCTACCTTGCCTGCATGGGCGATAATACCCAGGCAGCTGCCGGTGCCGAATACGCTGCCGGCATCCTGAAAGTGAAGAATGCGTACATCCTCTACGAATCCGATAAGCAGTACCCCACGCTCCTTGCCAGCTATTTCATGACGCGGTTCCTGGAACTGAACGGAACGGTGCAGAAGGTGGACACGTTCCATAGCACGGACACTAGTTTTTCATCCCAGGTGGCGAACCTCTACTCCCTGTCCCCGCAACCGGACATCGTTTTTGTCTCAGCTGAGACATGGGCTGATGCGAAGCCGGTAATCGGGGAGGTCCGGAATGCCGGGTTTACGATGCCAATCATGGGCGGAGATGGTTATGATGCCCCAACGCTCCTCACGGGTGGCGCAGCGGGCGTTGATAACGTGTACTTCACGACCCATACCTGGTTTGACCCTGCAACAACAAATAAAAAACAACAGGATTTCATGGCACGGTACGAGCAGGAATACAACAGTTCCGCGGTCCCATTTGCCGGTCTTGGGTACGATACCGTGATGATTGTGGCAGAAGCTATCCGGAGTCCGGGGTCACCTGACAGGTTCTCTGAAGGGATGGCAAATATTACTCACTATACCGGCGTAACCGGCAACCTTACCTATAACGACAATTCCCATATTCCGGTGAAAATGGTCACCCTCATGAAAATTCAGAACAGTACGCTCGTGCATATCGGGGATTTTATGCCGGTGAAGGTCCCGTCCCCCTGACAGGGAGGACCTTCCCGGAATCACTGGGGGTCAGTTGATCCTGAGCCGCTGCCCGTTCCTCATCGGGTGGACATCCTTATTGAGCGTGTACCCAAGATCACCGGTAAACGTGGCGTAGGTTGCGGCCATCTTCAGGTCTCCATGAGCGGGGATGATGTGTTGTGGTTTCAGCATCTGGAGAAATTCGTAGTGGTCTTCCCGGTAGGCGTGGCCGCTCACGTGCAGGTCTTCGAATACCCTGGCACCTACTTTCAGGAGGGACTGTTCTATCCGGTACCGTTGTCCGACATTCATCGGGTTTGGGATGACATTTGCCGAGAAGATCACCTTGTCACCATTACTCAGCAGGTACGGTGTATCTCCCAGCGCGATGCGGGTGAGGATCGATCCGGGCTCACCCTGGTGGCCGGTGACAATCGGCAGGAACTTCTCCTTTCCCTCTTTCATCATCCTTCGCATCATCCGATCGGCAGTCCTGCGGTTTCCGAAGACGCTTGCCGTCTCAGGGAACGAGACATATTTCATCTGCTCTGCGGTAACGGAGTACCTCTCCATCGAGCGTCCGAGAAAGACCGGCTTCCTGCCGATCTCGTGGGCACATTCAGCGATGGTCTTCACCCGGGAGATGTGCGATGCGAAGGTTGATACGACGATCGCATTCTTATCATCTTCGAAACTGGTGATGACGTCCCGGACAAGGTCACGGGCAATCCGTTCGCTCGGGCTCCGCCCTGAACGATGGATATAGGTACTTTCCACGATAAGGGCCAGCACTCCTTCCTTGCCGATCTGCCGGAACCGGGCAAAGTCCGGTGGTCTGCCGATGACCGGTGTCCGGTCAAACTTAAAATCACATGCGTAGACGATCGCACCATTTGGTGTATGAAGCACCGGTGTTACGGTATCAATAATCGAATGCTGTGTGTGCACGAATTCGAGAACAAGGTTCTGCGAGATCGTGTATTTTTGCCCCGCGCTGAGCGCATAGAGCTTATTGTTCACGACAAATTTCTTCTCCCCTGAAATCTGCTGGCGGATCAGCTCGACTGCATAGGGAGTCGCGATGATGGGACAATTGTACCGGTGTGCAAGTTTCGGGATGGCCCCGATATGGTCCAGGTGCCCGTGCGAGCAGACGATGGCCTTCACCGTGCCCTCGATCGTTTGCATCACGGTGTCGTCGGGGATTGCCTTGATCTTGATCAGATCAAGGGAATGCATCTCTTCAACCTCCGCATCCTCGTGGATCATCAGCTGGTCCAGGCGGAGCCCCATGTCAAAAATGACAATTTCCTTTCCACAGCGGACGGCGGTCATGTTCCTTCCGACCTCGTCATACCCGCCTACTGCGATAATTTCTATTTCCATAATTGTTATATCTCCTCGATTTTTTATCTTCGAATTGGTTACTCTGTTGGAATTATTTCCCCGTTTGTTAATGATATCCCGTGTTATTCTCGCGATTTTTCGTCCGGACTGGTCGGGCCTGGCATGGGCCTGACTAACCGGGATAGCCACGGAACCTATAAATCCGTCATCCAGCACGACCCTGCAGGGAATAATTACTGCCCATCCATAATTCCGGAATGAGTGGGGTAAGACCGATCTCTTACGTCGGCATCCGTAAAACCGGGGCAGTTCCCGCATTTTTTAGTTCATTCCACCAGTAACATCGGTAGATATCGAGTTGCCGACCGGGTAACCAGGAGGTCAGGGTCAGTATTGTGATCCCTGGGCCCTCCCTTACCTGTCTATACGGCGCTCCCGGTAATCTGGTGGCGAGTTCTCACCGGTGTACCGGCGAAGTTCTCCATGGGGCTTTAG
>JBAXMF010000319.1:0-3434 GCA_037134435.1 Methanomicrobiales archaeon
AGGTTGGTAATATTGATAAAACCCCCTGATTCCGCGGTGACACCCTTATACGTCATATCCAGGTAGATTTCAGCACCTGGCGGGGAGGAGGAAATCTGGAGCGATCCTGTGTTATTTGATATTGTCTCAGCCGATGTAAAACCCCACAGGACAGTACCGATTAATAAAATGAGTAATAACCTGCAAATCGCCTTCATTACATCCCCATTAAAAAATAGTCAGGAGCTAATGGTGACTGTTCCATTAGTTGGCCCCGGTCTTCGAGAGCTCTTTTTCCAGGTTGTCAATCCGGTCTTCCATCTTTGACAGGGTGTTGTTTATCTCTTTCTCGAAACCCTGCAGTTCTGATACTTTTGCCTCATCCTGGTCCAGCACCGGCCCATGCTGTTCTTTGAAGCGCTTAACTGCCGGAGTCCGTACGAGAGCCCATTCGGTCACCATCGATTCGAACCTGCGGTCAAGATATTCATCGACCCTGCTCTCAACCGGCCGGGTCAGGGAGATCTTCCCCTGCTTACCCTTGAAGAAGAAGTAAATAGCGATGACGATGACGACAATCACCAGGATTGCCAGGATAATTTCAAGCGGCGTCATCTTTTCTTCACCTCAAGTGTCTTTGCACGTGCTTCAAGGCTGGACAGTTTGGCATCGGCGTTTTTCTCGAAGGTGGCAAGTTTTGCGGCTTCCGCGGAAAGTGCATTCAACCTGCGTGAAAAATCTGCAACGTCATTTTTTGTGGCGATCTGCCATTCCTCGACGAGATATTTCATCCGGCGGTCCAGGTACTTGTTCATGTACTTGTCTATCATCTACCGGCCCTCCAGTTTTGAAATGGTGGCGTCAAGTTTTGTCACCCGGTCGTTGAGGACATCCTTTTGGTTATACAACTGGTTGATCTCCGCAGTGACCGCATTAATGCGTTGTTCAAGCTCGATCAGATCATTCGCTACCAGGAGGCCCCATTCCTCAATGACTGCCTCCATGTTCTTGTCAAAGTACGTGTCCAGTGACTTGTCCATGGTTGGCAGTTTCAGGTCCATGTACCCCTTTACATCCGGCAGGTTGCTCCAGAATGATTGCTTCTCCTCTACCGTTCCCTCTGCAAATTCAGACATTATCTCACCTTCTTCTCTTCGAGGTCAAGTTTTAATATCATCCGTGCAAGTTTGGATTCCCGAATGAGGTTTTCAAGTTTCCGGAGCCTTGCCTCGACGATTTTCTCCTTGTGATAGTTGTTCAGTTCGATAAGCTCGTTATCGTTCTCCAGTGTGCGGATTGACTGGATCTGGTCATCATTGAGCTTGGTGAAGGGGTGTTCCTTCGCCCGTGTGTTCAGGTCTTTTGCAAGGAGATCGAGTTTCTGCTTTTCCACTTCGATCTCCATTTTCCGGACGCTGCCATGACTCCTGCGGATTGCCCAGACTACGATGAGAATCAAGACCAGCGCAAACAGGAGGAGGGCTACGATAATGACCCAGTCCGGTAGTGCATTCAAGTCCATATTATACTCCGATTATCCTGGAGGCCTCATCAAGCAGACTGCTTTCTCCGACAAGGTAGACAACATCCCCACCTATAAGGACAAAGGATGGATCGGTTGTCTGAATTGCATCTCCTCGTTGTACTGCTGCAAGAACCACCCCGTCCGGGAGTTTAATGCCTGAAAGCGTACGGGTACCGGAACCGGCAGCGACCGTTATGGCACGGACTTCTCCCTTGTTTGCTTTCAGTGCCTTGTCAAGGGTCGTTGCATCGCCGGGTTTCAGTTTCTTTTTTGCCGCTTCTACCGTGTGGGAAACTGCTGTGCTGATTGACTCCCCGGCCTTGCCGAGGCTGGCCCCGACACTTGATGCAGCTCCAACTGCACCCGCTTTGATTGATTCCGTTGATGCACCCTTGATAGAATCTCCCGCTTTGCCGAGCCCTGCTGATACACTGGCACCGGCACCTGCGACGGTGTTCTTGATCTGGTCGACCATTGGAGGTGTTTTCCTGACCCTGAGCTTGGAGCCTTCACTCGCCCCGAGTGCTTTTAAGTCCTCCTCGCTCAGGCGGATATGCCTGATGTAACAAGTGAGTCAGCAAAAGATGTTGCCGATATCCATTTTTCTGCATCAATGATGCCGATATCAATCGATGCGCCCTCTTCAATTTCAAGTTCCTTGAGGGCGTCTTCATGAATCCGGGCCCTTCCCCTGCTTGGAAACGCACGTTTTTGAGCGATGAGCTGAATTTCGTCCATGTGCAATAACACTATCAGGTACGGTATATATCTTTCGATAACCTGAAATTTTTACATTGATTTAAAATTCAGTTGAAATAAGCGAAATTGGATATTTAAAAGGTGATCAATCATTAATCCCCCAACATATTACAGCAATCAGCGTGCCAGGAAGTCCCGGTCACCCCTGGAAAAAATATCTTATAATTGTTTAAGAGTAATCCTGGTTGCCTACCAATACCGGGTCAGTTATTTCTCAAGATCTGCTTTAATTTCACCCGATTCTATAGCCTGCGTGAAAACCTCGTAATCCCGTTCGTCTGATCCGCATATAGCCGGGCGAACGTTCCGATCGCTAAATCAAACACATCGGTCTTTCCAACATACCCATATATCGTCGCTGCATCGCCTGAACGTGCATGGGCCCTGGCGAGTGTCCAGCCACATACCTCGGCATAGCGGCCCAATTGTATTGGCGGCATCATCTCGATATCAAAGGAGTATTTCATGTCCCTGAGTTGCCTGATATAGAACTGGCGGTGTTCTTTCCCGGTTCCCGTCGCCCACCCAAGAAGCATATCACTTGCGGACTGCATCAGCCGCTGCCCGACGACAACCCGCTCACCATGATGTTTAAAAATGCTTTCTCCTGCGTACGGTTCGAGAACCGATGCATTTGCCTCTTTTATCTGGAGTAGGAGAGGATCGTTATCTTCTGCCATCAATAATCCTACACCACACACAGTCCCGACACTGCCTACACCGACGACTTTTACGGCGACGTCCTCAAACCGGTAGCGGTCCAGTAATACCCGCCGCTCATAAGGTAGTGTTTCACGATACTGGTCAAAGATTTCAATCATTGCTTCGGGAATTTTTAATTCCTTTGGCGGATGGTATATCAGCGGCGGCTGATCAACGAGTGCACGTCTCCCACTAATGACCTGGGTAATTTTCGGAAAGATACTTTCTGTTATGCTCGATTTCGCCTTCTCTGCCATAAGCTGGCGGCGGCGTTTTGATTCTGCATCCGGTGCTGAAGCAATAAGCATTTCAGAATCAAGTTTGGCGTACCATACATCAAGTACTTTCATCGAGGAGAATTTTGCAATCGCTTCGCGATACGCCTGGATACCCTTCCGGGTAACCATTTTGCAGATTTTTTCAGAAAATTTATTGTTCCGGGAGGCCACGTAAAAACTGGCCGCCAGAC
>JBAXMF010000320.1:0-3402 GCA_037134435.1 Methanomicrobiales archaeon
TCATCAATCCAGCAGGTAAGCATCCGGTTGAACACCTGGTCATCACCGGACCCTTCAACCTTCGCCACCCACCAGATACAGCGTTCGGGAATACTGCATATCATCGCCTTTCGTTCCTGGCTGACCGTCCGGTAGTTGATTGGCTTTTTGAACGAAGAGGTGGCCCCTTTCAGGATCTCCTGCATGTCTTCAGACAGCAGCTTATCATCGAACACGATCACGGTCCCGGGTTTTAAGTCGTCCATGAAAAACAAGGCCTTGTTCGACATGGCTCCTTCTAACCGGAACCGTTCCGGCACCTGCAGGAGAATCTTGTTGAACGTATCGCTCTTGCCCTTCCCCGATTCGCCGCTGACCGAGACGTGGAGGCCGTTGTTGTTGTCCACGTACCGGGAGGCAAGGCTGGCGATCAGGCACTCGGCGGGGACCTCATCGCCGATATGGTCGAGTGCAAACGTATCAAGCATGGTCTTCGAAGGATCGCCGGATTTCAGGACGTTCATCGCCTCGTTGTAGTTCGGGGTCTCCGGGAGGGTTGCAGCGGTGTAGGGTACCGGTGGTGGCCCGCCCGGAGGCGGTCGTGGTTTGCTGCTGGTGTTTTTGCGCTCTGCTGTTGGTTCGTACTGCTCCCGCAATTCTTTCCAGTGTTGTTTCCTGCTGCCACCGCAGGAGGCGTGTTGACAACCGGCAAAGATCCCGCCGGTCGCGAACTGGATTGCAAAAGCGCCATCTTTGTGGGCCGAAGAAAACGGGCACTCGTCCAGGTTGTACAGGTTCCCTCCTCCATCGTACGGTTTAGTACTGGTAACCCTCAGTCCATGGTCACTGAGCCATTTCGGCAGGCTGAGTGTGTGTCCAGGCTGGCCCCCGGCCTTTGGCCGGGCCGCTGCCGGTACAGCGGGGGCGACCGGGAGGGCGTCGGCCAGCCGTTCGAGCTGTTCCTCGCTTACGACCTCCACCAGTTCAGGAGCATCGATTATCCGGGCCCGGCGGTGAGGTCTCATCTTCGTGTTATCGCCCTTCCGTGAGACGGTCCCGTAGAATTTCCAGATCCGGGCGGCGTTGTGGTTCGCGGTATCTACGGTCACAATATCGTCCGAGAACAGGAACGACAGGGTTTCAAGGCATTTTTTAATAAGTTCGCGGGCCTCGTTGTCATTCGGCAGGTCGGTCCGGTAGAGCAGGTGTGCACCATTTCCCGAGTCTGCAACCAGGGGTGCGGGGAACCCGGTTTCTGCCAGGAATATCCCAATCGTTTTCGCCCTGTCAATTGCGGCCTGGTGCTCTTCATCGGTCGAGGATACACCGGAGGGCCGGATAGGGTCAATATCAATCGGCAACCACCGCCGCCGGATAATATCGGCATCAGCCGTGGTCGTGTCCTTCTTCGAAAGACGCATCTTGATCCGGTTCGCCCGCCGGGATAGCAGGGATGGGTCTACTTCGTTCAGGGTGACATAGATCCCCTGTACGTTCTCTATACCATCAAGCGCCGATACTTTTTCAACCAGGTCCTTGTGTGAATCAAAGTAACCAGAGGCGATACCATCATCGGTGATCGCCCTTACTTCGACCACATGGCCGGGAACAAACAGTAACGATGCGGTTGAGGTGAGATCATCGGTCAAGAGTCCCCCGTTCCGTCAATAATCAAGCAAAAACAGATGGTCTCTCCCATCAGAGAACGATAATACGCGGCGTAGCAAATGTCCCCTTTGCAGAGCACGGACCCTTGGGCGTCGGAAATGATCGGGCATACTTTGGTCTTCATCGGTGCATCCGGTGACTCACTCGCCATCATTGATCACCTCACAGATCCCGCCGGGCAGGATGGAATAGAAACGCCATCCCTTGTGAGGGGTCCAGACCCAGAGCTCCAACGTCGAACCCGTCGGTCTCGGTATGCTCCGAAGTGCTTCAATGTCATGCCGGTATATCTGTGCGACACGCGAAGTCCCGTCGAGGTGGATTTTGTTCCGCTTGACCTGCACAAGAAGGGTGCGCCCGCTGTCCTGCCATGCGACCAGGTCGATCGGCGAGTGCGATCCCGCACTGCGGAGGACCTGGTAACCCCTTGAGACGAGGAGGTCCCGGGCGAGGTATTCTACTTCACGCCCTTTTGTGTAATTTGTCCGGGCTGGCATGTCAGTCAGCCCCTCGGTATCCACGCAAGCGGCGCAGAACCGAGTTCTCCCTTTGCGATAAGGACGAATAAACACCGCGGTGCCAGATAGGCCGTGGATGCAAAGCGGATAATAATCCCGGTTTTCGAAGGTGTCGGATAGATGATGGCCTCACCGTCGATGATGCCGCCCTGCTGTCTCAGCGTGGTCTGCCTGCCAAAAACTAATAGTTCCCGCACCTCTTCGGGAGAGAGAGAATACCGGCCTGCTTCTGTTTCGATGGCGATATCCCCATTGCTACACGCTCTCATCATGCCTGTTCTGTCTGGCATGTGGTCACCATGTATGGGTGGGAAAGTTTTTTCCCTGATATGCCGTTTGATCTAATGACCCTGCCCCGTTATTGCTACATGTTCTGGTAAACTGCACTTTAATTTGGCGGGTCACTTTGCTGTTCTTCATCAACATTCCTCCGCATATCCGGGCCTGTGCTCTGAAAGGGCGTGTCATGATTCAAGCAGCTCCCATGACCCATGTAAAATGCACAGTTCTGCTGTCATTTTTGCAACCGGGCTCATATGTTCCAGTATCTCGCGTCTCACAGAAAAGTGCGGGCGAATAACCGTTGGTGCCGGAAGTTCCATGAGTGTTTGGGTTCCATAGATGGATGCCGTTTCTACTAATGTGGGAATGTGCACAGGCCTCTGAACGTTCGTAGCGGCGGGGGCCTGGTGTTCTTTCATTGCGATCATTCCACCACCTCTGAACAACTTGTTTCGTTCTCTAATTCCATTCCTTTTGCAATAAGAGATTCAACCATTCGACTTCCTGGAGTTTGGCCCCGTTTGGAATCGATAGGGTTAATCAGACCTCTTTTTTGGGATTCACAGATATTTTGTTTCATATCCGACCACGTTAGTATTGAATTAAAACAAGAAATACAAACGAGTCCTTTTTCAAATGTGACCAACTCGGTTCAAATTTTAAAAAATAAAAGGTCTATCCATTTTTTCTCAAATAGAATAAATAGGACAACGTCCCTTTTCATGAGTGGCCGAATTACCCATCCATGAAAAAAATGCAGATTTTATGGATGATATCCTGCGCGAATCACATGGCGTGTTTGCTGGGTTCATTAAATCCAGAAAGGGGCCTGGAAAAGAGTATGCTGTTTCAATTGAGCGGCTCCTCCTTGGCAAACTCGCTGAGAGTAAAAAATACGAAGACTGTTTCTTTAGGACTGCAAGTGATGATGTAGGATGGTTGCGTTCAAGTGAAA
>JBAXMF010000321.1:0-3399 GCA_037134435.1 Methanomicrobiales archaeon
AAAAGGTAACCGGGTACTCAAGGGATGAACTGATCGGGACCGATTTCTCGGACTATTTCACTGAACCGGAGAAGGCCCGGGAAGGGTACAGGAAGGTGTTTGACGACGGTGTTGTCCGGGATTACCCGCTTGAAATCCAGCACAGGAATGGAACAATAACATCCGTCCTGTATAATGCGACAATCTACCGTGATGAAGCAGGAACGGTACTGGGTATCTTTGCCGCAGCCCATGACATTACAGACCGTAAGCGGATTGAAAAAACGCTTCGTATAAGCGAGGAACGCCTCCAACTCGCCCTTAATGTTTCACAAGTCGGGACCTGGGACCTTGACCTGGTAAATCATTCGGCCTGGCGATCACTCCGCCATGACCAGATTTTTGGCTATGAAACCCTCCTGCCGGAATGGACCTATGAAATGTTTTTGGAACATGTCCTTCCAAAAGACCGTGACCTTGTTGACCTCGCCTTCAAGGAGGCACAGTCAGGTCAGCATGAGTGGGAATTTGAGTGCCGTATACAGCGGAAAGACGGAGAAATCAGATGGATATGGGCGAGGGGGAGAATCCAATACGATAATAAAGGCGGGCAAAAACGTATGCTCGGTCTGGTCCAGGACATCACCGGGCGGAAACAGGCAGAGGATGCACTCCGCCAGGCGAACAAGAAACTAAATCTCCTCTCCTCCATCACCCGCCACGATATCAACAACCAGCTCACGGTGCAGATGGGATACCTCTCAATGCTGGAAAAAAAGCAGATCGATCCTACCCAGACTGAGTATTTCCAGAAGGTTTCAACCGCTGCCAAGCGGATTTCATCCATGATCCAGTTCACCAAGGAATACGAGGAGATCGGTGTTCAGGCACCCAGGTGGCAGGACTGCCGTACCCTCGTGGACACTGCGGCAAAGCAAGCCCTGCTTGGAAAAGTCCTGGTGAATAACGATCTTCCTGCAGGTATGGAATTGTTCGCCGATCCGCTGGTTGTAAAAGTATTTTATAACCTGATGGACAATGCAGCCCGGTACGGTGGAAAGATCACGACCATCCGGTTCTCTGTTGTGGAATGCGATGGTGATCAGGTCGTGGTGTGCGAAGATGATGGTGATGGTATCGTTGCAGCGGAGAAGGAGAAAATCTTCGAACGGGGCTTCGGGAAGAACACCGGGCTTGGCTTGGCTTTATCAAGGGAGATTCTTTCGATAACCGGCATCACGATCAAAGAGATTGGAGAGCCAGGCAAAGGAGCCAGGTTCGGGATCACGGTGCCGAAAGGGATGTGGCGGTTTACATCCGGACGATAACAACCACGACTATTAAGGTCGTGGAATGATGTGTTTTTTACGGTATCCCCCCTAATCCACATTATGCATAAAAACGGTTCCCGAACTACGAACAAATTTTCCGTACGACCAACTCACATGCCAAAATTGCGAATGAGAGTATTCCAATACCTTTTTATTCCGATACATTGAGCTGTCGTCGTAACATACCATGGAAAAAAAACGGATCATCGGGATAATAATTATTGTCCTTATCCTTACCGTCGGTTGTACCTGGTACCTGCAGTCCCTTCAAGTCCAACATACCAAACCGATGGAGGATATAACGATTGATCCGAGTCCTACTACCGCATCTACCCTGTTACTGGTAGCCAGTGACCAGGGATATTTTGCACAACACGGCCTTAATGTCACATTTAAACGAACTCCTTCAGGTTCTATCTTAATGCAGGACATCCTGGATCACAAAATTGATTTTGGTTATGTGAATGAGTATTCTTTATCAGAACCTGCGCTGTATAACAAACCTATCCGGGTGATCGGAACGCTTTCAGAATCTGATACGATTTACCTGGTTGGTCGTAAGGATAAGGGAATAATGCAGATAAAGGACCTTGAAGGGAAAAGAATCGGGGTCTCAAAGAATTCCATAGGGGAATATTTCCTGGACCGGTTTTTAACATTACATGGCCTTTCATCGGGCAATATTACGATAACCTATCTTCAACCAGCATCACTGGTCGATGCCCTAAAAAGGGGGGATATCGATGTGGCAGTTTCCTTCGAACCTTATGTGTACCAGATGAGGCAGGATATGGGAGAAAATGTTACGGTCTGGCCAGCCAACCTTGGACAACATGCACACTTTTCTCTCGTAGGTAATGAGGTCTCCCTGCAGGAGCACCCCGGTATCGTGGAGGCGGTACTGGCATCGGTCCTCCAGGCAGAAACCTATGTCAATTCGCATCCTGAAGAAGCGAAAAAAGTAGCCCAAAAAATAACAAATTTTACGGATGATTACCGGGACCAGGAATGGGAGAACCATCATTTTGCTGTTACCCTTTCCCAATCGCTCATCACATCAATGGAAGATGAGGCACGTTGGAGGGTCCGTAAAAATCTGACGAATGCAACTGATGTACCGGATTTTTCAGACTATATCTACAGGGATACACTGGTCAGGCTGAAACCGGATGCGGTTACCCTCCTCTATTGAGTGTTGGAACGGTCGTTTGAACAATGAAAATCAAAACACAGGTAATTATTAGCCTCATCATCTTTGCTATCCTGTCAATTGTAATTATTTCCACGCTCTTTTCCGCTAATGCACAACTCCAGGAAATACAAAAAAAACAGCAGATTATTGATAATATTGAGAAATCCTCCTTTGACCTCTCGTTATTGGAGAATGATTACCTGGTCCATGGCGGGACAATTCCGGTCAAATACTGGAATGCAAAAAACGTTGAATTGGCAGGTAAGATCCAGGAACTCGCATTAACAGATCCTTCGCAGAAGGCCAAACTCAAGGAAATATCCGAAAGTCGAAGGGAGTTGAATGCCTCTTTTTTTAACCTGGTTGACGTTATCAATAGTGGACCGGGGAAGGATCTTCCTGGAAAGAGCCAGGAAATAAAGGAATTTTATGAAAGTACTCTTGCAGGACAAACCCAGAGGTTAATATCCCGGTCTGCCGAGCTCCTGGAACAGGTTAAAGCCGAAACTCTTATTGTGCAGCAGTGGACTAACCTGGTTATTCTATTCTCTTTTGCCGTGCTTATGGTATTTGTCATACTCAATTACCTGTTCATCAACCGCTCAGTACTCACCTCCCTTTCTGCACTCCGGAACGGATCTGAACGTATCGGATCGGGCGACCTGGATACAAAAATTGAGATTAAAAGCAACGATGAACTAGGCGTCCTCGCCAATGCGTTCAACAACATGGGAGCCAGGTTGCGGGAGCTGATCGGCAGGCTTGAAGCCAAGGTTGCTGAACTCCAGGACACTCAGGCGGCTTTGCAGGAGAGCGAGGAAAAATACCGCCAATTAATCGAGAACAGCCACGACATCATTTACACGCTCAACACGGAGGGGATACTGACATTCGTCT
>JBAXMF010000322.1:0-3397 GCA_037134435.1 Methanomicrobiales archaeon
GCTAACTACTAACAGTAGCAGACCGTACCCGACATCCCCGAGGATCAAACCGAAGAACAGCGGGAATATGAACGCAACGATAAGCGTGGGATCAATCTCTGAATATCTGGGCCTTGCATAGATATCAATGATCAATTGGGTCGGCTTGACAAATGAGGGGTTATCATACTCAACAGGAACAGAATCGTGTTCAAAGTCAATCGGGATTTCGGTTATGTAGCATTTCCCACCTGTGACCTCATTAACAGCCCGGGTCAATGGTTCAACTTCATGTACCGGGACCCAGCCTTCCGCAACAAATGCCTGATCGGTCGTTGCAAAACGGAGAGGGGCTTCTGCCTTGGAAACGTCTGTTGTGAGGAGCTCATCACAGGCTAGCAGAAATCCTGCATACTTTTTCCGGTTATCGGCTAACTTTTGCTTGTTCGCCTCAATTTGTTCTTTGATTGAAATAGCCTGCAACTGGTATGAACGGATCGCATCAGATGCAGGACCAGTCTCTTCAGGGATCGGGACCTGCTGGAACATCGCTTCATTGAGAGCTTTTTCCACGGTTACCTGATGTTCAACCGGTACTGCAATAACAATGAAATTCCCTTCTTTGGAAGGGTAATAGAAACGATCATGCGGAACGTCCGGGGCCACATCATGGGCGATGGAGCCCGCGAATACCACTATTGATTCATATCCTTGTAACAGATCAAGATCAACAGGAATATGCTCAAAATGTTTCAGGCCCAGAATCTTCTGTTCGAGGTCTTTCTCCTCGTTCTCAAGCCGCGAACGCATTACGGTCAGGCCATCGGTTTCTTTCTCAATAATCGGAAGATCCCGTTCGATCTGGGACCGAATATCAGAAGTACGACGGATTGTTTCCGGTTCTTCATCGTCGGGCTTCACCATGTATGCCGCTGCAAGTGACCTTATCTTAATAAGCTCACTCGATACTTCGCTGGCACCGGAAAGAGGCATACCAATACGAAATCCTGCGTATTCCTCTCTGGCCTGATCGACAAAATCTTCAATGTGAAATACATTGTGACGGTAAAGCTCCTGAATAATCGGCTCCATCTGATCCTTGGAGGCCGCAATAAACAGGCGGCTCATCTGCCTAGGCTTTAACATGCACCTGCTCCTTGAACCGTGTTACAAGCAGCTCGACTGCACGGTCAAGGTTTTTTTGCCCATGTTCCCTGAGCATCGTAATGGATTGCTCACCTTCCTTGATGATCCGGGCATGTGACTCTGCAGCATGTGTCCTGGCATCCGCCATGCGTTTCTTCCTATACTCTTCTGCGTTGCTGCTTGCCTTGACAATCAGGTTATCCGCTTCAAGTTCCGCATTGGCGAGACTTTTTTTCTTATCTGCCGCTGCATTACGTACCGTTTTACTGTACTCTTCTTCTGCAGTTTTGATGTCTTTTAAGACCTCAGTCTTCATCCAACCCTCCTCTCATGATAATAGTACATTTTAGGAAAAACTCTCTTAAATGTGTTGTTATTTATTTCAGTGACAGGAAGAGTCAAAACCGGGCCACGAGATAAAAAAATTCATTTATCGGATTATCTAAAAAAACGCATAGACTACATATTTTCCACGTTTGTGTTCATCCGTACAATCACAGATAAAACGGGTCATTATTTCCTGGTCGGTTGAGGGGCAGGGGGAATAGAATAATTAAACAGAGATACATGATAGTCCTCTTTTCGGCCTTCCATAACGACCCCGCCATTCACTGCCTGAAGCACCAATCCCGTAAATTCCCCGTTGGCACAGAGAACATCCTGCTCCGGATGCGTACCGCGCTCAATTGAACAGTTGAGCCGGACCGTCTCACCGGCTGAAATTACGTACCTGAGCCGCTTCGACCCGGGATGCCCTTTTGGTAACACCAGCAGCGGACACCGATATGTCCTTACCAGTTCGAGGAGCATGATCGCCGGCTCAATCGGACCACCTTCAGGTGCCGATACGACGATGAGGTCACCAGGAGACAACCCCTGGCAGTACTCCCTGTCTGTGGTCTCGATGCAGATGCTGAGATCCGTTCCGGCTTTCCCGATAAGAAGAAAAGAATTGTTACCTTTGATTAGGAGGTACTCGCTCCCGGTTCCAAGGTTATGCTTCTTCGACATTATCTGACTGGCATGACGGACAGATGGGTCTTTTTCCAATCCCCATGAAACGCTCGCCACAATCCCTGCAACGGTAGTCCTTTCCCTTGATACGTTCTGAAAACTCTATATCCACCGGGCCGCCAACACTGCACATATCTTTTATCACCTGTTCAATCCTTCATCGCCAGAAGTATTTATTGTTATTCCTTATTCCTGATTATTTTTACAATTGGTGCCCATAACAGTTGAAAAATCCGATTTTATGGGAGACACTTCCACTATTTCGCCTATTCCTGCGATGTTGGAAATCCGGAAACGCGGGAATCAACCAGGGCCAAACTGGAAAAAATCCCTCAATTTTACGGCCCCGTTATACCAAAAATATGCGGGGTATCTCCTTTACGCCACCCACTATTACCCCCCTTATACTAGTGCCCGGATTTTGCGTTGGCACTGCCCTTATTTTCACCAGTTTTAAAAAATAACCAATTATAAGCCTTATTTTCTGTAAACCCAAATATATCGTTCTTTCATGTGGATCCGAGCCCGTAAAAGACCCAGATTAACTATACCCGGGCCGTTCCAAGGCACGTTACATGACCGAAAACGGTTGCGAGAATCCGCCTGGAATTTCGACATGGCACCCCATTTTCGATTGTTAAAAAAGTGAAGACGTTAATAACCGCTGTACCCAATTAAAGCGAATTCCAGGCTTCAATAGTAACACACACATCCTTTGATTAAGGGTGTGGACACTCCACCAAATAACAATTACAGGGGAAAATTCAGCAGTTGCAGCATGATCAGGATGAGTGCACCCGGTATTCCACCAAACAGGCAGATCAGGAATGTCAGGGGAGTGAGAGGAACGTCAGGCTTTCCAACTGCCCCAAGCACATGAAAATAATTCACAAAAAAAAGAAGTAGCAACCCTAAGACCGAGTTAATAACCAGCTTCATGAGGTTTTTGATGAGAAAAAAACCGACCACTATCGCGACAATGAGGATCACAACAAGTAATGTGTAGTTGGAAAGTGGCCCCGTGATCATTGTTTACTAAAAAAACCGGCTATCATAAATTATTTTCGGTTATCGTTTAATCCTGGACATTTTAGAAAGTTCCTCTAGCCTCCGGGGTAACAAGTAAGGTAAAATAGTGCAGCGAAATTCACCTGGCAGGTACCCCCGGATTTTTCGAATATTCCCATTTCCTAACGGGGTGTACACGACCAATGAAGAAATAGAATGAAATGAAGGGCCTAAATCATACCCCAATGAT
>JBAXMF010000323.1:0-3393 GCA_037134435.1 Methanomicrobiales archaeon
ATGATTCATTTTTCATTTACCAGGACCGAACCTGTATTTTTTTGTTACCCGGGTCCGCAAGACGGCACCGGCCCCCGACAATTCCTACCAGTAACCCATGGATATTTGGATACCTTTTTTAGACCGAATCCCCAATAGTATTGAGCGGGCCGAGGTAGTCTAGTCCGGAAAGGCGGTGGCCTTGAAAGCCACTGGTGCCTGGCACCTCAAGAGTTCAAATCTCTTCCTCGGCGTTCTAACCTTGTGATCAAGTCTGATCTTATTTTCTGTTTCTCTTTGGGCGTTAATCCTTTACCTCACACCTGGGAACAGGGAGGTATGTCTCTGTGGATATTTTTAGGTAATTAACATCGTAAGGGCAATACCTACATAGTTGTCCTGACAATTTTGTATCATGGTTGTTTCCCGATCATCTGCTCTCTGCCTGTCCTGCGTTATCCTGGTGGTGCTTACTTTTTTATCCGGATGTAGTGCACCGGGACCCTCAGAAAAATCCAGCGTTCATCCTCTGACCTATCTCACTGAGCAGTCACCGCCCTATAATTACCTGGAAAATGGTACTGCAAAGGGCTTTGCGGTTGATCTCATCCGCGAAGCTGCAAGGAACGCAGGTCGCGACGCATCACCATGGGCGTTTTCGGTACTTCCATGGAACGAGGCGTACCAAAAAGCTCTCAACGAACCCGATGTCGTTTTGTTTTCTACATCCCGTTTACCTGAGCGGGAACAATTATTCCAGTGGGTCGGTCCATTTGAATCTGCTAATACCGTTCTTTTTGCAACAAGGGTTAGTGGTATTGAGGTAAACACGCCAGGTGACCTGGACCACTACAAAATTGCTGTGATCAAGGACGATATGGCTGGCATCCAGCTCCGTACTCTCGGGGTAGCTGAATCGCGGATCGTCACGTATCCGGATACGGCCGGTGCAATACATGCACTTGAGAGCGGGGCCGTCGATCTATGGGCATATGAACAATTATCCGGCGATTACCTGTCCCGCCATGAAACAGGGCGGGTGGGTATTTTCGTTCCGGTGTACACCATGAACTCCACCGGGTTGTATTATGCCTTCTCCAGGGGGACTTCTCCTGATACCGTCCTGTCATTCCAACTTTCATTAGACGACCTGCAAAAAAAGCCATTGAATGGTGGGATGAGCACGTATGAACGTATCAGGGCTGACTATTTTCCCTCACTCGGACTTTCCACTCTGCATTACTATACCGAGGAATTCCCGCCGCTAAATTACCGGGACAATAATGAATTACATGGCATTTCAATCGAGATCCTCGATGCAGTCATGGCAGGTTACGGGACAAACCTGACACAAAACCCTGTCATTCTTCTCCCCTGGTCAGAAGGATATGAGATAGCAAAAAAAGGACCGAGGACCGTACTGTTTTCGGTTGTCCGCACCCCGGACCGGGAAAAGCTCTTCAAATGGGCAGGTCCTTTTGCAAGCAGCAGGAATGCGATATTTTCCGCACGGAGTCGCAATCTCACCATTCAGAATTCGACTGCCATACAATCCCTCCGGTTTGGCATTATTGAAAATACCAGTTCAATCACTTCCTTAAAAGATATCGGCATACCTGAAAGTTCACTGGTAACAGGTCATGATGGTGCCGCGATGGTCTCACTGCTAGACTCCGGTACCATTGATGCCTGGGCCACCGGAGAAATGACAGGGACACACTTCCTTGATATCTTTGCTGGTGATCCTGGCCGGTATGAGGTAATATACCGCTTCCCGCCGGCTGACTTTTACTATGCATTCAGCCCTGATACACCTGATACACTTGTGGAAGCGTTCCAGGATGGTATAACTGCGGTGCGTAGTGAAAAGAATGAAACAGGGGTTACGAAGTACGACGAGATAATGTACCGGAACCTCGAGATTTCGTGTGCAAAGGAAACAATACAGCCTGATCAGGTAATCGGACTCGTTTCATATACGGCAACCCGTTTGTCAGAAGATGCAAAGGGAACATTAAACCGTATCAATAAAGGTGAACACCCCTACTGGGATAAGGATAATCGAGCGCTATATGTCTATGTTTATGACCGGAATGTAACACTTGTTGCTGAAGCGGATACATTATCCACTGTTGGCAGTAACCTTAAAGGCAAGACAGACGTTGCGGGAAATCCCTTCAGGGACCAGATGGTGAACCGGGCACTGGAAAACCGCACAGGCTGGGTAGATTATATCTATGCAAATCCGGTAGAGCCGGGAATATTTAAGAAATCGGCGTATTTTCAGTATGCAAAGGGCAGTGACGGGAATGACTATATCGTTGGATCCGGGATATACTCCTCATGTTAGCCGGGAAAAACGGTTAAGGACAGAAGGGCACTTGGCCGGCAACCCGGCAATGGGACCCTCATTTTATTTTCAGCGACAACTTTTTCGCAGTGCAAGTAATGCCCGGGTAAAATTGCCGGGCTATTCAGCAATAACTTCCCATTCTGCACCTTCCGTTTGTCTCAGGATGACCTGTGTATAGTATGGCGGATACCTGATGATCCCTTCTACCCGTGAGGGGTCCTGGATAACAATATCCCCGTTCTCCAGGCGACTGGCAATCGTGAAGCATGAATGGTACCTGACTCTCCTGACAACTGGCATCGCAGAAACCTGATCACTATCTTCATCGGAAACTCCAATGATTGCAGGCCAGCTCCTGCTACCTGACTCAGTTCCGGTAAGGATGTTGACAAATTTTAATTTCCAGGTATTTTGAGCATTTTCAATTGCCAACCAGCGGAGCTGGTTCATTGTCGGGAGTACCATCCCGTGTATTTTCATTGCGGCCGCTATCCTGAAAGTTAAACTGATGGCGAGATAGACAAGGAAAAGGGCCCCATAGAATATCAGACCGGAAACTTGTACGATACCGGCAATAAACAGGATAAGAAAAGTCCAGCTGATGAAAATCATGACGGCGCTAGGCCCCGCAAAGACCCCAAGTGTATATTTGGTGTCTTTCCACGGCCAGAATAAGGGGATGCCGGGACTCGCAAGAAAATCGAGTGCTATATGCAGCATGGCTCCTGTAATTACCGCAGTGAGTGCGAATATGGTAAAGGTGAAGGGGGGCGTGAAATGTAAAAAAAGCTCTCCTGCGAGGACGAGAAAGTACATTGCTCCATATGCTATTGCTGCCATGCAGGCAGCACCGGCAATACTGTGCGATGCGCCCCCGTGTATGAGCATGTACAACGGGGGCCTTTTCGAAGAGACCAGGTGAAAAAGGAGATCTGCATCAAGGATCACCGCTCCAAGGATACCGAAAGGGATCAGTGCGGGTGCACCGATTGCCGTGAGCAGGGAGGCAATCAATAATGCATGGGTGATACTATCCACGGGTTATAGGTTATACCCCTGGT